>CAYXEC010000046.1:0-15873 GCA_964463855.1 uncultured Verrucomicrobiales bacterium
GGGGCACCCGTTGCAGGCGCATCAATGCTCAGTGTGCGCACAATGCTATTGGAATCAAACTCGGGCTCGGGAGTGTCTGTAATCTTCAGTGCTCCCACTTCATAACGGAACACGGGGCGATCCTGACTGCCGAGTTGGTAGCCACGGAAACGACGTTTGGTGTCACCCTCGTTGGCAGGCTGCCATGGGGCTGTTGCTGATTCCAGAATCCCCCACACCGGCTGTGACGTCAATCTGACGATCTGTGTTCCAGCCGGTGGTTCATTGCCTTGGCCACGGGCGGTCCAGTGGCGCCCACCATCATAGAAACGCTCCTGCCAGAGCAGCTCCACAGCGAGGTTGTCGGCACTGAAGGCGAGGTTAATACCCCCGTCATAGCCGACACCGATCGCCCTGGGGGTACTGCCCGCGATGAAGCCCCGGTAGAAAGCCGTGCCACCCTTGGGTGGGTCGATCGGAATGGAGGGCCATTTGGGACCCTTGGTAACGGCAGGCTTCGCCTTCGAGAGACTTTGTGCACTCTTCATACCCGGACCTTGCCAGGCGAGGGTGATTTCCTCCCCGCCGGAGGCTTCAAAATATTCCACACGGATGTCATGCAGCCCCTTGCTCAGCTTTGCTTTTCCTGATTTGGCCCGACCCATGCCCCCGAGGCCCCTGACCTCGGTGACCAGCTTACCGTCGATGTACAGAGCGGAACCATCATCGGAGTCGAGGGTGAAGGTGTAGGTTCCCTCCTTGGGAACGGGAAGCTCCCCTTCCCATACCATGCCGAAGTTTTCCGGTTTGTTCGCATTGGCAAGGCTGATCAGCCCCTTGTGCTCCTCGTGAGTCGCAACTGGCTCGAGTTTAGAAAAATCAGGCAGCGCTTCCCAGGATCCATGGTAGACCTTGGAAACCAGCCCCTTGATGGGTGGGGGCTGTAGGGATGCAATGGGATATTTCTTCAGCAGTTCGTCAGCCTGCCACATGGTCGTGCGCGCTCCGGTGACACGCCGGTTCTTGACGACATCATTAAGTTTGACGGGCTCGTTTTTATTGCCCCAGCTGTTACGCACATAGTTGAGAATCGGGACAATTTGCTCGTCGGTGAGGGTGCCTCCTTGGGGAGGCATCACCAGATTATATTTCTTGTTCGGATCTTTGTCAGTAGGAACGGTGATCTCACCCTGCAGGCCGTGGAGAACGATCTGAATGACGCGGCTTGGCTCGCCATTGACCCAGGGGCTCTTGGCGAGTGGAGGAAAGGCCCCGTTGTTGGCCCCTTTGCCGTCCTCCCCGTGGCAGGCTGAACAATAGGTGGTATAGAGGGCCTTGCCGTCCTCGGCGTCACATGGAGTGGCGGCAAGGGTGAGTGAGACTGCAAGCAGTGGCAAAAACGTTTTGTTTCTGGCCATGGAAGAAGGCATAGACATGATAATGGAGCGAATACACCGAGGTTTGCATGCTTTTTTCAGCATCACAGCAAATTGGATTACGTGGATAAGACATTGACGATTTATGATAAGTTTTATGCCGAGCAGCAACTCAAGCAGACGGCCAACCTATCATGGCTTGTCGGCCCACTGACTCACCAGCGCATAATCCTCGGGAGAATCAAAGGCCTCACAGGGCACCCAGGTGTAGGATTTTTTGGCGTGGTAGAGCAGCAGCCCCTGCTTTCTGGGCACGATCTCGAAGAGGTCCTTCCAGCTTAGCTCTCCCTGGCGCGCCTCACCGTGTATTTTGACGCCCTCGGGGCTGAAGCGGTAAATCACCTTCTCACCATAGCCCGGCAGACGCCGCAGATTGCGTCCATGGAGCATTTTCCAGACCAAGGGACGCAAAAGGGCAAAGGTGCCCACCATCAGCATAAGAACACTCATTGGCTGTGGTCCCTGGCTGATGAGGATGACAATGCCCGCCAAAATAACCCCTATACTCAATATCATTCTCAGGATAAGCCAGTTACGGTACCTGTGCCACATATGTAGCCTGAACGCCCCCTCGTGGGACTGCTGGTCAAATACCATTTTGGCGTTGATGAAATCCTGCATAAAGGCTTGGGATGAGGGGATTTGTAGCTGGTTTTTTTGCCATGAGAAGCAGAATGAGCGTTTTACCCCGTGAACCCTTGATTTAAAAGCGTTTTTGACCAAAAACGAGAGTGGTTAAAGATTCTTATTGCAATAGAGTCTCAATTGCGCTTCATTGTGCCCGAAGATGATTGCAGACATCGCCAGCGACCTCAAAGCAGACAGCGCCATGACACTGAGCAAGGCCAGTGCCGGCTGCCAGTTGCGCATTCGCCAACTTGAAGGCGGTGAATGTCAAAGGTTGCGTGAAATCGGCTTCTGTGAAGAGATGGAAATCTGCAAACTATCAGACGGCCGTAACATGATTTGCTCGGTTTGTGGCACACGTCTGGCACTCAGCAAAAAGCTTGGTGATCAGGTTCTGGTGGAAATGGTCTAGCAGACTCTCCGGGTAAGATCTGTCAGTGACCATGGAAACCATTGCTCTGGTAGGCAACCCCAACAGTGGCAAGACGACCCTGTTCAACGCCCTCACGGGATCCAACCAAAAGGTCGGCAACTACCCCGGCGTTACCGTGTCCCGGGTTTCAGGGGTGTTGCGCACCCCACACGGCCACAAGTTCGAGCTGCTCGATTTACCCGGTTGCTATTCACTCAATGCCCGGGCTCCCGACGAAAAAATTACCCGGGATGTTTTACTCGGGGATCAGCAAGGAAGTGATCTTCCAGCCGCTGTTTTATGTGTGGTGGACGCGTCTAACCTCGAGCGTCATTTGTATCTGGTGACACAGGTGATGGACCTGGGGCTTCCAGTCATTGTGGCTCTCAATAAAGTGGATATAGCCCAAAGACAGGGCATCAGAATAAATCTGGAGCTCCTGGCCGAGGAGCTGGGCTTGCCTGTAGTAGCGTGCCAAGCCAACAAGTCAGTGGGGGTGTTGGATATTAAACACGCCATCAGGCGCCCCCTTCCCCTGCCATCAGTTCGTAAATGGCAGGCTGACAAACACACGGAAGGAGCCATTACGGAACTGACCCAGCGACTCAAAGCTCTCGATCTGGGCAACGCCGGACCGCATGGCATTCATTTGCTGGCTGATGCTGATTACAGAAACCACGAACAGGCCGGAATAACCAATGAGGCCCGAGAGGCCGCGATCAGCAGTGCCGAGACGTGTATCAGGGAGGGAGCCTCACCGGAAGATGCCATCTCCAAAGCGCGTACCCAGTGGGTGCAATCGCTTTGTTCACTTGCCGTGCGCCGCAAAGATCCCGCTCAGGGCGTGTCGGGCCTAACCCTCAGTGACAAGATCGATCAGGTCGTATTGCACCCACTGTGGGGATGGCTGGTTTTCTCCGGGCTGATGTTCGGCATTTTCTGGACGATCTTCAGCCTTGCTGAATACCCGATGGCTTGGGTGGATGCCGCTATTGGCCTCATCAACGATGGAGTCGCGAGCACGCTCCCCGAGGGGGACCTCAAGGATCTCATTGTCGACGGTGTCATTGCGGGAGTGGGAAGTGTGGTGATTTTCCTGCCCCAGATTCTAATGCTCCTGTTTTTCATCGGTTTGATAGAAACCTCCGGCTACATGGCAAGGGCTGCTTTGCTCATGGACCGCCTGATGAACAAGGTTGGTCTCAGTGGCAGGGCTTTCCTGCCCCTGCTGAGTTCCTACGCTTGTGCCATTCCCGGCATCATGTCGACCCGCAGCATGGATAGCGCCAAGCAAAGGCTGTTGACCATCCTGATTGCCCCCTGGATGAGCTGCACTGCCAGATTACCTGTATACTCACTACTCATCGGCATGCTGTTGGCGGGCTACGGATCATTCGTGCAAGCACTTGTTCTTGCCTCGGTTTATTTCCTGGGAACGGCAAGCGCCCTCTTTGCCGCGTGGCTACTCGCACCCAGGGTCAAAGGCAACGAGGGCCCTTCTCATTTCCTTCTGGAATTACCTCAATACAGCGTACCGGACATGTCCTACACATGCAGGCATCTGGCAGAGCGAGCATGGTCATTTTTGCGCAAGGCAGGTACTGTCATCCTTGGCCTTTGCATACTGCTTTGGGCCCTTGAAACATACCCCAAACCCAAGGAGGGATCACCCGCTGCGGAGGATCCGGCACTGGCACTTGAGCAGAGCTACATGGGGCGTATGGGTCAGGCGATTGAGCCTGTGGTCAAGCCACTTGGCTATGACTGGCGCACGGGAACGGCCCTGATCGCAGCCTTCGCAGCCAGAGAGGTCTTTAATGCCAACCTGGCGATATCCTATTCCGTTGAGGAGGGTGAGGATGAGGATGAGTTTCTCGCAAACCTCAGGTCAAAGCTGGCATCAGCCACCTGGCCGGACGGCCGCAAAATCTACACCCCGCTCACCACAATCAGCCTGTTGGTATTCTTTGTCTATGCTCTCCAATGTTTACCCACAACAGTAGTTGTCAGAAGGGAGACAGGTTCGTGGAAATGGGCCATCGGGCAGTTGGCAGGCATGACCGTGGTAGCCTGGCTGGCGGCTTTTCTGGTTTACCAAGTTGGCAGCCTGCTGAGCTGACGGACTTTCTTTTTAGCAATACCGGGTTACACTGCTCATATCGATGGATTGGACAAACTGGCAAACCTACGCAGCCCTTGCTGCGGTGCTGCTCACTCTCGGTATTTTTGTGAGGCGCTGGATCAAAGCTTGGTTCTCAGGCAACAAAAAGAATTGCTGTGGTGGGAGCTGTGGCTGTGACACCGCCCGCAAGCATAATGTCAGCAAGGCTGACTGAATCGCAAACACAGCCCGCCATTCTTACCACGCAATTTGGAAACCGGCGCTCAAAAACCACTCCGCACCTAGCTGCGGGCCATCCAGATTCTGATAGAGAGGCACACCGCCTTCTATGGCAAGGCGACTTCCTGATTTTGCATCCCAGAGATTCAAACCAATGGAACAAAGCAGGCTGGAACCTCCACGGGACTGAGGATCAACGGCTCCAGCCATGGGCTTACCTGCCAAAGGCCCCATTGCAATGCTCGGCATCTCATCATCACGTCCATCAACATTGCCCCAATCGCTGCCAGTGAGACGCAGGGAGAGTGCTGCTCCTTCACTGAGCCTGCGGCTTACCCATCCTGTGACGCTCAAACTGTCTCCCAGACTGTAACCGTTGGCGTTTCCACCAAGGTGAACGACGGCAGAAGCTTGACTGCCGTAGGACCACTCACCCTGTTGACCAAGCCATGTGATGGTGGGCTTCAGATCCCATGTGCCGGAACCTAACTGCATGGGATAACCCATTCTGGCACCATCACTCATGCGCTCGTCGATGGATCCAGTAGGGGCAGATAAACCGAGCCCGCAATGAGCGCTACTGCCCGGTTTCTTGTAGAGACCATAGTAAGCCGAAAGCGTGGTATCCCCCCAACCTGCTGAGCGCATTTTCGTGCCCTGACCCATCATGTTGACGTTGAGCATACGGTTTTCACGGTAATTCGACATGAGCATGAGAGTCAGCTTGTCACTTGGAGCATACATGAGCCCCATCATGTGCATTTCCATCTGCATGTCGGCCGCACTTGCCATGTAGCCGTCGCGGGCTTGGGCATCGGAAATTTGCGAACCTCCATCGTAATTGCGCTCCATGTTCATATACATGTAACGGTAAGAAGCCATCAGCCCACCCTTGTGGTGAATGTGGTCACCCATGACCCCAATGGGAGCATAGGGAAAATAATCATGGCTGCCGGGTTCGCAGCCACAGCCGGGGCCACATTGGCAGCCATTCATGGTGCAGCTCGACAGCTTACATGATGTTTCTTGCGAGATAGTGGATACGCCCGCGTCAATCGGATTGACACAAACACCAGCAAAAGCCGCCATGAGAGCGGCAAGAGATAAAAAAGAATATTTCATAGGGATAATAATAAATGGGTGAAAGTTAAAATAAATGGAGCCAGCTGCGGATCAGTCCGCACGAAGCTCAATTACATGAACAGAGCGCTACTAAAAAACCCTGCCACCAGTGGCATGCCGTCAGGCACACCATACAGAAAAGACTAGGAGATGTATCGCGGAGGAGGCGAAGGAGGTGATTGCAACCAAGGATACACCATCGGTGAAAGCTCCTCGGTGACCGGTAGCCAAATCGCTGCGGGAGGGATCGGCAAACACCGATATTCCCCGGTCACGGGGATGTATTTGGCCAGCGTCCGGGACTCAGGAACGGGAGTCTCCTTCTCTTGCTCTTGCTGTTGCTCCGCAATAGCGCAACACATTGAACAGGGTGCGGATCCGCTGAAGATACTATTCATAGCCTCAGCAACACCCATTTCCGGAGCACGCTCAAACATCATACTCATCCAGGCCCAGCTCTGGGCAAGCATGAGGTGACCCTCGACAACGCCTATGATGGCTATAATACAGAGGGTTTTTCCAAGCCAAGAGCGCATGACAGGGCTTAATTGCATCCATAATTAATGCGAGTCAAACCCTTCTTTCTCCCTGATGTGGCATATGAAATAGTTGACGAAGTCGACGCTGTCGCTATGAGTTTGCCCATGCACGAACCCACGCAAGACAGCGAAGAGGCGAACACCACTGAGGATTCAGCGAATGAAGTCCGGGAACAGGCTCCTGAGGCGGCTACGGATTCCGCTCATGAAGATACGGAATCCGTGACTGAAGAGCAGCAAGAACTCGATCCCTGGGAGGCTCTGGAGCTCGAGGTCGCCAAGTGGAAGGACCAGGCGATCCGCAACGCCGCTGAGCTGGACAACTACCGCAAGCGCATGTCCCGTGAGAAACTCGATGCCGTGCGCTACGGTAACCAGGGCCTCCTTGAGGAACTCTTGCCCGTGCTCGACAACTTTGACATGGGCATGCAAGCCGCGGCCCAGGAGGAAGGATCCATGCTCTATATGGGCATGCAGATGATTCAGAAACAGATTAGTGAATTTCTCAGCTCACAGAATGTCTCCGAAATTGGCGCTGATGTCGGTGGCGTATTCGACCCGGCCATCCACGAGGCACTGAGTCAGGAACCCAGCGAGGATATCGAAGAGGGCAAGATCGTGCGAGTCTTACGCAAGGGATACCAGATAGGAGATCGTCTTCTGCGCCCATCCAACGTCGTCGTGGCAATCTCCGCCGATGCCGCGGACACCCCATCAACCGACGAGTAAGTCATGTCATCCAAACGAGACTATTATGAGGTACTGGGCGTCTCCAAGGATGTCTCATCTTCAGAGCTGAAGAAAGCCTATCGGAAGCTGGCGATCAAATACCACCCCGATAAAAATCCTGACGACAAGGAAGCGGAGGAAAAATTCAAAGAGCTCGGCGAGGCCTATGAGGTTCTCAGTGATGAGGACAAACGCGCCGCTTACGACCGCTACGGTCACGCAGCCTTCGAGGCTGGTGGTGGAGGAGCGGGAGGATTTGGCGGCGGCGGCTTTGGCGGCTTCCACGATGCCTCCGACATCTTCTCCCAGGTATTCGGGGGAGCTTTCGGTGGCGGTGGTTTCGAGGATCTGTTTGGCGGCGGCCGGAGACGCCGTGACCCATCCGGCAGGCAGCCTGGAAGTGACTTGCGCTATGACCTTGAAATCTCGCTAGAGGAAGCCGCATCCGGAATCCAGAAAGAGCTTGAGATCGAAAAACTCGAAGCCTGCTCAACCTGCAACAGCAGTGGCTCGAAAAGTGGCCACGGCCGCAAATCTTGCAATACTTGCGGTGGCCAGGGCGTCGTGACCCGTCAGCACGGTATCTTTGTCCAGCAATCCGAGTGTCCCGCTTGCCACGGTGCCGGGCAAACCATCTCCGACCCCTGCCCCGATTGCCGTGGTGAGGGTCGTAAAAATGAGACCACACGTATCAAGATCAACATCCCCGCAGGTGTGGATGACGGCACACGCCTCCGCTCCAGTGGCAACGGCGATGCGGGCCTGAGGGGAGGCCAGCCCGGTGACCTTTATGTCTTCCTCCATATCAGGCAGCATGACATCTTTGAGAGAGATAGAAATGACCTTTTCTGTACCGTGCCCCTTCCCTTTGCTACCGCAGCATTAGGAGGAGAGCTGGAAGTGCCCACCCTTGAAGGGAAGTCATCCATCAAAATTCCTGTCGGAACCCAGGGCGGGACCACCTTCCGTCTCCGCAATCGCGGCATCAAGGATCTTCGCTCGGGAGGCAAGGGTGATCTGCATGTCGAGGTGCAGGTGGAAGTGCCAACCAAACTCAACAGCGAGCAGAAGGAAAAACTCACGGATTTCTCCGAATCCATTGGGGCGCAGAACAACCCCATGCAGGAGTCTTTTTTCGAGAAGGCCAAGCGCTTTTTTGGTTCCTAAAGTTCGCCCTGACGAGATTGAATCATTATCCCGAATGAACCGCTACTTCATCCCCCCCAACGAATGGCAGGATGAAAACCTCTCCCTTTGTGGAGAGGAGGCCAAACACTGTTCCCGTGTAATGCGGGCACGCGAGGGAGACATCATCGAGGTTTTTAACGGCAAGGGGGTCTCAGCCATATGTAAAATAGTCTCAATCCATCGTGATTGCGTTTCTTGCAAGATTGTGGAACGGACAACATCTCCCCCCGTCACACACCCGATCACACTCTGCCAGGCCATTCCCAAAGGGGGCAATATGGAGCTCATCGTGCAGAAGGCCGTCGAGCTGGGTGTTAGCAAAATTCAGCCACTGATCACGGTGCACACAGTGGCGCGTCCGCAGGCAGTGGAAAAAAAATCAAGCAAGTGGCAGCGTATTGCACTCGAGGCATGCAAACAGTGTGGTCAGAACCATTTGCCTGAAATCCTCACCCCTCAAAATTTTGAGAGCTGGTTGCGTGGCCTCGACTTTGACGGCACCCGCTTGATCGCAGCTCTGGGCGATGGGGCCATGCATCTCAGGGATCACTTTAAGGCGCAAGCTCCGCAGGGCGGCATCATGCTGCTCGTAGGCCCCGAAGGAGATTTTTCCGACAAGGAATATGGAGCGGCCTTCGCATCCGGTTTTCAGCCCATTAGTTTCGGCAACATCGTATTGCGGGTAGAGACCGCCAGTCTCTACGGCCTGAGCATCATTCAACACGAGCTCTCAGCCTGATATTTGTTCAGGGGGCGTCCTGCTAATCAGGGATGCATGGCACTTGCTCATGCGCCGGCCATTGACGCATCAGAGTGTGAAACACACAGACACAGCTACGCCTGCCCACAAGATGGCAAAGCCGAATACATTTAAAAATTATTAACGTTATATTTATTTTTTTGAAAGCTTAAGTAATTGACTGAAGTGGCCTGTAATCCCTATGATCCCGAAACCCTCCATCGAAAAATTGACTGCCAATTTAGATGGATTCCACCCTTACAACATTCCCCAAATTTACTGTACTTGCATGTGCGGCATTGATGATGCCGCAGACCTATGCGTGGTCACCCGGAGCGGGCAACGAATCTGCCGCATCCGGCTTCGAAGTTGATACCCATTCACGCAACGATGTCATCTCGTTTTGGAACTCCGTTTACCATGCCTCTGAAGGTTATCAAAGCCATGTTGACTGGACGGGATCTATCAACGGTAACGATATCGGCAGCACTTCCACGGCCTTCAGAAACGATGTCTTGAGACGCATCAACTATTACCGCGCGATGGCTGGCATGAAAGCTGACATTGTGCTAAATGGTAATGGCCAGCCGGTAAGCGGCGGTTCAGGGCCCGATGCGGACCCCGGCTCGAACAAAGAGGCAGCAGCCCAGGCAGCAGCTTTCATGCTCTCTGCAAATACGGAGGAATTTTGGGGAAGTGGCGGAGTGGCCAACGGTACGGCAAACCCACACAACCCACCCGAGGCATGGATCGCCGATAGCGATACTGCCCGCAATGGCGCCTATTACTCCAACATTGCCATTGGTCATTACGGTCCCGACGCGATTGATGCATATATTAGCGAGGATGCCCAGGGCGCGGGTGGCGCTGAAAACTCCGATGTCGGACACCGCCGCTATATTTTTCACTCACGCTTGCAGGAAGTGGCCACAGGCGACGTGGTACCAACTGACGACAGCCATTTCCCTGCCAATGCCCTGTATGTATTGGGAAATTGGCTGCCTGCGACCAACTCGCCAAGTTATGTTTCATGGCCAAATGCCGGGTTTATCCCTGAGGCTCTCGTGCCCAGGCTCTGGTCACTTTCTTTTCCCGGTGCTGATTTCAGCAATGCCGCCGTGACCATGGAGATAGCGGGCGGACAGACCATCAGCACGACAATCACTTCCCGTAGCGAGCCCTATGCAGATAACACCATCGTCTGGAAAGCAGTGGACGCCTCATCCATCCCTTCAGCTCAACACGAGGATGTGACCATTCATCTGAGCATATCGAACATTCTGATCAATGGCAGCGCCACCAGCCACAGCTACTCAGTGACAATCATCAACCCCGAGCGTCTTGATGACTACCCCACCCTCTCAGGTAACACCAGTCCCCCTCTCACCGGAGCAAATTACGTTTTTAACGAAATTGAGCATGCTGAGGAATACGAGTTTGATGTGTCGGCCATCTCGCCGGCAAGCTGGGTGGAAGGAGCGGAAGATTCAAGTAGTGACCACATCGTCGACCAGACAAGCAGCAACTATAGTTTACGAGCGCGCTTCACATGGAATTACAATCAATCGCAATTCTGGAGAAGTGGCTCGAAGGCTTTTCATTTGGCTTTTCCCAACAACAATTTTCCATTCACCACGGAAATTTTCACCCTCGATCACACAGTTGTCCCGGAGAACAGTGCCGCCCTTTCATTTCATTTACGGCGCGGCTACATGACTCCGGAGACCAAACTTGAAGTCCAATACTCTGCAGATGGCGGCGGCTCATGGAGTACGATCAAAACTTACGCAGGCAACAATACCCCTGACAGTGGATTCAGCCATAAAATCGTTGCGCTACCCACAAGCCATGACGAGATCATGATCAGGTTCATGATGCACCGGCCCACATCGACCACAGGGGTTTTCAACATCGTCGACCACGCAGGGTATCCCATTGGGGTCTATATTGATGATGTCGAGTTTCTGGATTGCGGCTGGCTCGAGAGGCTCTCACTGACCCATGTTCCCAAATACAGTAATGGGGTCAGCTTCAGCAGCGAATTCACCGGAGGCTCCATTGAAGCGGGCAAGACATACCTGCTGCGGATCCGGCCAAAAATTGGAAAGGTCTGGATGCCCTTCGGCGATTCACTGGAGGTCGTTCCTGTCGAATCGTCTGGTCCTGGCAATTATCTGGAGTGGGCCCAAACCAACTATCCGCTCATCGGCAGTTTCAATGAGGATTACGACAAGGACGGCTTACCCAACGGACTTGAATATCTACTCAAGCTCAATCCACTCGATGCGAATGATGCCGAGCTCGCTCTCTCACCCGCCATCAACGGCGGACGATTGGAAATTTCCCACCCTGTCATCAGCGGCGGCAGCATCGAAGCTGAATACTCACTCACGCTGGAGGAGGGAAGCTGGCAGCCTGTGACGGTGACCATTTCAGCAGACAGCATTGCAACGGCAAGTGTCGAGCTCAGCGGCAGCAGCGACAGATGCTTCATTCGCTGGAAGGCGACTGAGCTCTAGCCCTGCCTATCTTTTTGCCGCCTGGTTTTTATAGATATCGATTGCCCTGTACATGGCCTCGGCCAGTTTTTGCTGGTAGGCATATGAATGGACTTTGCGCGCTTCAACGCCGTTGGATAAAAATCCCCCCTCGAACAAAACCGCGGGTATTTCTATTCCCGTAAGAACGTCAAACCTTGCCCTTTTGATACCCCGGTCCGCCACATTGAAATGATGGGGCCCACTATTGAGATTGAGCAGTGACCTGACATGCACACAGGTTGCCAGCGCAATACTTGCAGAACCCATCACATTTCCCGGCACCCTCCGGAAATCCCTGGGCTGCACATCACGGCCAAGGTGGGGAACTCCAACGGGCGAAATCGTAAAGGTCTCAATACCACTCGCCCGGCTATTGTCTGAGTGGTTGAAATGGATACTGATAAATATCGCATCGGGGTGTTTGTTGGCTATTCTAACACGGTTTTCACGGCTTACATACACATCACTATCCCGGGTCATGACCACTTGGAGCCCCCTCTTTTGCAGCATGTCCCTCAATAGGCGCGCAACTTTCAAGGTGTATACCTTTTCATTGTCATAGGGCCCCAGACTTCCTGAGTCTTTACCGCCATGACCGGCATCAATCACCACTGTGTTGAACTTGCGCGCATTGTAAATGTAGGATGGCCTCAGAACAGGATCCAAGAGATAGACGAGATCCGTTTGAGAGAGGAGATACCTGCCGTTATGACTGACAAAGGGGTGGCTGAGGATGAATAAAACATTGTTCATCTTGCAGCTCTGGCTACCAGGGCGAAACTCAAGGATATACTCAGCGTTTTCGACAGTGATGACCCCGCCATACTTGACTTTGTCGAAGAAATAAAAATCCCTGACGCTTCGCAGGGTGACATAATCAAGACCATTGTGTTTTACGGTCTCCCATTGAAAAGCATATGATTCAGAATGTGCCGCCAACCAAATGACGCAGGCAACGATCAATCCTTTGGTGGCTTGGTAATACCGTGTCATCACTGCATGTGAAAATGAGTCAACTAGCGCGCGTGGCAACACTAATTCCATTCGCTGGAATGACAACGGTATTTCTTGAGGGATCCATGTTGGCAATATCAAACTACCTCTCGACAGCCACATGGCTGACTGCTACTCATCGCACGCATGGAAGATGTTGAGATTGCAGGTAACTACCGCGCACAATGGGGCGAGGGTCCTCTTTGGTGGCAAGGGCAGCTCCTCTATGTCGATACCGAGGCCAAGCGCTTACTGGAGTACGACCCCGCAACCGGCAAGGCATCCAGCTGGGATGTCAGTGGCTCGCTGGGGCGTATGGGCACTGTCGTTCCACGCGCCAATCCAGATACTCAGGGGGAGCTGATTCTGGCTGGGGATGCTGGCATTCATTATTTCAACAAGCAGACCAATGAGAGCACTTTGATCTGTGACCCCGAGTCCGATATTGCAGCCAATCGTTTCAATGATGGCAAATGCTCACCCGATGGCCGTTTGTTCGCCGGCACGATAAGCACCATCAAGAAGGAGGGTAGCGCCACGCTCTATCGTCTGGACCCGGATCTCTCGCTGCACGCTGCCTTTACCGGGGTCACCAACTCCAATGGCATTGTATGGAGTCGTGACAGCTCAACATGCTACTACATTGACACACCCCGCCGAGAGGTCCTTGCTTTTGACTACTGCAGTGAGACCGGGGCGCTCAGTGCAGTTCGCACTGCCTTTGCCACGGATCGCATTGACGCCTCACCGGACGGCATGACGATTGACAGCAACGACAACCTGTGGATTGCCTTCTGCCACGGCGGTTGCGTTGTATGCTATAACCCACACAGCGGCAAACAACTACATCGCATCGACTTGCCCTGCCTGGAAACCACCGCCTGCGCTTTTGGGGGTGAAAACCTCGATGAGCTTTACGTTACAACAGGCCTCCACAAGGATCTTGAGGAGCCGGACGCGGGAAGACTACTGCGTATTACGGGCTTGGGTGCAAAGGGTTTACGAGCAAATGCCTTCCATGGTTAAGGTCAGGATAAGCGTTGCAAATCACGACCAAACGTGACATCTCTTCGCCCTCACCACACCAACACAAGATACTGCCGACCAAGTCATGACTACTGATGCTTACCAAGAGGTACGTGTATTTGCCCCAGCAACCGTCGCCAACGTCGCATGCGGCTTTGATGTGCTTGGATTTGCCATCAACGCCCCAGGCGATGAGGTGCTTGCCCGTCATTCCAACAAACCGGGCCTGCGCATCACCAAAATTACCGGAGACGAGGGCAAGCTGCCAAAGGTGGCCGAGAAAAACACGGCTGGTGTGGCCGCGCTCGAACTCCTCAAGCACCTGGGTATGAGTGATCGCGGCATTGAGCTCGAAATACACAAAAAAATGCCCTTCGGAAGTGGCCTGGGTTCATCTGCAGCGTCTTCAGTCGCCGGTGCCTATGCAGTCAATAAGCTGATCGGAGAACCTCTCAGCAAGGAAGAGCTTCTCCCCTTTGCCATGCAAGGCGAAGCCAGTGCCGACGGCGCATGGCATGCGGACAATGTCGGGCCCAGCCTCCTTGGAGGCATTGTCTTGATTCGCTCCAACGAGGAACTCGACATCGCCCAACTTCCCGTACCGGAGAATCTCTGGGCTGCGGTCGTTCACCCGGACATTGAAATACTAACCAAAGTCGCAAGGGAAATCCTTCCCACCCATATTCCGATGGCCGACGCCACTGAGCAAATTGGCAATCTGGGCGGATTGATTTGCGGTCTGATGAAGGAGGATTACGGCATGATTGGCCGATCCATTCATGATGTGATTGCCGAACCTCACCGGCAAAAACTCATTCCTGAATTCTACAACGCGAAGCAGTCAGCAATGTCCAACGGGGCTCTTGGCTTTTCCATATCAGGTGCAGGACCCAGTGTCTTTGCGCTCTGTGAGGGAGAGGAAGCCGCCGAGCGTTCCGGCAAGGCCATTTCCGCTGTATTCAGTGCCATCAACCTGGAAAACCAGTGTTACATATCACCGATCAACAAAGAGGGCGTTCATACCCTTGAGGCAAGGTGAAGGGCTGCTGCCTGCCATCGCTTGCTATTCATTCCTAATACTCAAGCGCAGCGAAGCTGCAGGCTGTTTTCAGGGGCCTGCTCGAACCCAATTCAAGAGCCTGGGCAGAAAAGATTTCACGGTATTGATTGTTAATAAATGTTAACAATTATCTAGCCAAGATTGCCCTTTTTGTCTACTCTGGGGCAGATTCCCACTCATTCCAACCCACACCCCACCATGTCTAACGTTACTTCCCACAAACAGCACCTTAATGTACGTGCAACTCAATTGGAAATGAACACCCGTGGCTCTGTCGGTAGTGCCAATCCACTGGCCGAGGATTTCACGGGCAAACTCCAGGAGGCACAATCGCAAATCGAAAAGCTTCAGCAACAACAAGCCGAAGTTGAGCGCCAGAAACGGGAGCTCGAAGAAATCAATGCCGCAAAGGAAGATTTCCTTCAGGGGCAAGTCGAGCTGCACGAAAAACTCAGCACTGCGGTGACCGCCATGGACCGTGAGATCTTTGCCACCCGTCAGGAGCTCGATGAATTGGAACAAGCACGCATTTGCTTCGCTGATCATCTGGAGAAAATCAACCAACTCAATCCAGACGGATGGAACAACGAGAGCCTTCGCCAGGACCTTACGCGTGCCATTTCAGTCCTCGATCTGGCAGAGGATGAGTATGAACAGGCCGTAGAACACTTCTCCGGAGGGCGCAGCGCCTCCGTATTTGGCACAAACGGCAAAAAATCCAAGCGATCAACTTCAACTGGCGGCAATCAAACCGAGTTCGTGACCACCCTCTG
The DNA here is from genome assembly GCA_964463855.1 of uncultured Verrucomicrobiales bacterium. Taxonomy (GTDB): domain Bacteria; phylum Verrucomicrobiota; class Verrucomicrobiia; order Verrucomicrobiales; family Akkermansiaceae; genus Oceaniferula. The sequence goes on from CAYXEC010000046.1 coordinate 15,505, forward strand.
TAATGGCCTGGCATTTAACCTGCCCATCATTCTGCTTGGGCTCGCTGCACTAATCATTTTTTATCTGAACCGATAATATACCCCTCCCCGCGCGCGCTCCCTATGGCTACCAGTCAAGAAAACCCGCCTGATCTGGATTCCCTCAGCGCCTATGAACGCTCCTTGAGAGAGCAAATTGCCCATCTTCAGGACTTTGTCGAACACGGCCCTGAGCGTGAACGTCTGGCCAGAGAAGAGGAATTGCGGACCTTGCCTCCTCCGTCTGAAATTCTGGGTCGAAAGCGAGAAAAGGAGTTCATGCAAAAACTCAGCAGGGGTGAGCTCAAAAACCAGAAGCGAAACCAGACAAAAAATGGGCTACTGCTTACC
>CAYXEC010000047.1:0-15840 GCA_964463855.1 uncultured Verrucomicrobiales bacterium
GAGGTCAGGGGGGGAGAGATCGGGGTGATCTTTCAGGAGCCGATGATGGCGCTCAATCCCTGCCACCGCATTGGCAAGCAAATCAGTGAGTCACTCATTCTGCACCGCGGTCTCAATAAGCGGGAGGCACTTCAGGAGTCCGTCGAGTTACTCGAGAGAGTCGGTATTCCCGCTCCTGAAAAACGCGTCATGGAGTACCCGCACCAGCTCTCCGGCGGCATGCGCCAGCGGGTGGTCATTGCCATTGCCCTGGCTTGCAAACCGGAGCTGCTCATTGCCGATGAGCCGACCACCGCCCTCGATGTCACCGTGCAGTCGCAGATCCTCGAGCTGATCAAGGACCTGCAAGCGGAGATGGGCATGTCGACCATTCTCATCACCCATGATCTAGGAGTCATCGCCGGGCATTGTGACGAGGTGGTGGTGATGTATGCCGGCCGCATTGTGGAACGGGCCCCGGTCAAAGAACTCTACGGGAAGCCCCGGCACGCCTACACCAAGGGGTTGCTGAGCTCGATACCGACCCTCGCCACCCCGCGTAAATCCACCCTCAGGACGATCGAGGGGCAGGTTGCCTCCATCAAGGACTTTGTCCCGGGTTGCCGCTTCTGCCAGCGCATGGAGCGCACCGGTAGCACGGTGACGCAGCGTGCCCCCTTCATTGAAATTTCCAAGGACCACTGGGTGGAGGCCTGTCCGGAGTGTGTTGAGCTCAAGCATGACCATCAACCCGAGTCATAAGTTTCCCCGCAAGTAAGATGTCTGATCCGATTCTAGAATTAAGAGAGCTGAAGATGCACTTCCCGGTGCGGGGAGGGGTCTTGTCCCGCCAGGTGGCTTCCGTGAAGGCGGTCGACGGGGTCTCGCTGAGCATTGGGCGCGGCGAAACCCTGGGACTGGTGGGGGAGTCGGGCTGTGGCAAGTCCACCCTGGGCAAGAGCATTGTGCGCCTCACCAAACCCACGGCCGGCTCGGTGATCTTTGAGGGCACGGACATCACGCATCTTTCCCAGAGGCAGTTGCGCCCCCTGCGCCGTAATATGCAAATGGTGTTCCAGGATCCCGCCGAATCACTCAATTCCCGCATGTCCGTGGGCCAGATTATTGCCGAGCCCCTGGAAGTGCAGAAAATCGGCACCAAGGCCAGCCGGCAGGAGCTGGTGGGGCAGCTCCTTGAGCGGGTGGGCATGCCCAAGAGTGCGGCGCAGCGCTTCTCCTTCGAGTTCTCCGGTGGTCAGCGCCAGCGCATCGGCATTGCGCGTGCTCTGGCACTCAATCCGGATATGATCGTGCTCGATGAGCCCGTTTCCGCCCTGGATGTCTCAGTACAGAGTCAGGTGCTCAACCTGCTGCTCGACCTGCAGGAGGAATACAACATGGCATACCTGTTCATCGCCCACGATCTCGCGGTGGTGAAACACATTTCCGACCGGGTCGCGGTGATGTATCTGGGCAAGATTGTCGAGCTTGCCGACGCGGATGCCATTTACCAGAAACCCCGCCATGCCTACACCCAGGCACTGATCTCGGCTATTCCCGAGCCTGACCCGACGGTGGCGAGGCTCCATGTGCATCTTGAGGGCGAGGTGCCATCCCCGATCAACCCTCCCAAGGGCAGTGCCTTTGGTCACCGTATCAATCATCCGCGCTACGAGGAAAGCATCGGCATGGATCTCTCCCTGGTGGAGATTGAGCCCGGCCACTGGGTTGCTGCTGATCCCTGCTGCCTGAGTGAGGAGGATTACGAGCTGGCAAGCGGCAAGCGCTAGCGCGGTATTCTGCGATTAGAGAATTTCCTCGATGGGGATCTTGCCGTTGGTCGCAACAATGGACCAGACGTCAGAGATCCCCGGAATTTCAGTCAAATCTGTTTTGCCGCCGGCGGCCTCGAGCAAGAGCTGGCCGGCAGCGATGTCCCAGAGTGAGATGCGTGATTCCACGTAAGCGTCCAGACGCCCGGTGGCGACATAGGCCATGCCGAGGGCCGCGGATCCCATCATGCGCATCTTGCGCGCCCGAAGCGAGGCCTTGCGGAAGCGCTCGAGTCCCGTGGTGAGGGCTTCCTCGTCCTTGCCACAGCCCACAAAGAGGGCGCATTCCTCGAGCTTGGTGCGCGGGCTCACTGCGATGGGCTTGCCGTTGAGCAGCGCGGGACCATCCTTTTCCACCTCCCAGAGATCGTCCATGCTGGGATCATAGATGACACCGAGAATGAGCTCGCCCTGATGCCTGAGGGCAATGGAGACACAGTAGTGGGGGATACCGTAGAAAAAGTTCACCGTGCCATCAATGGGATCGACAATCCACTGGTAATCACTGTCCTGGTTGCCGGCGAGGCCCTCCTCCCCGTAGATGGCGTGGTCGGGGAATGCCCCGAGTAGCACACGGGTTATGAGATCCTGGCTCTCGCGATCCAGGGCGAGCTTGATGTCGTGGTGCTTGGCCTCATCGACATCAAGGGGTTTGCCAAAATGTTCCCTGAGAAAAGCCCCGGACTGAGCGGCGGCCTGCTTGGCGACTTCCAGATAGTTCATGACCTCTGTTTACAGAAGTAGAGTGGAAATAGCCATCATGAAAAACGGGGGTTGGTTTGATAATCCGTAATTTCAGCTTTGCTCCCCGCTTTTCTTAAGTGTTGGTTTTCAACTATCTAACAATAAAAATATTTAATGATTGTTAGAATATGGTTTAGTTACTAACAGAAAGCATAGCTGGCATTTGTATAAGGTTTTCATGTTTTGATGTTTTTTGTAATTCGGCAACCAAACAGAGAACGAGGTTTCGCACTGGTAGCCTCTGTGGTCATGATGACCCTGAGTGTGATTGTTCTGCTTGGTTTGCTCTCGCTGGCACGCATTGAGTCTGGAAAATCCGTTCAGGATGCGCATCAGTCCGCAGCACGGGCAAATGCCCGTTTGGCACTGATGATGGCTCTCGCCGAGTTGCAAAAACACACGGGCCCAGACCAGAGGGTGACAGCCAGGGCGGCAATTCTTGAGGACGGCACTCACCCGGGTTTGCTGGCAAACAGAAACTGGCTGGGAGTTTGGAAGACCACCCACAGCCATCTTGGCCGTGAGTGGCCCCTCATTGGCAAGCTATCCAAAGGACTGGAGAATACACCCTATCAAATACCAGCAGCTTATCAGGATTTGAGACATGCACTTCCTCATCTGTCCGAAGGTCGATGGAAGCACGAACATGCCCTGGCCTGGCTGGTGAGCAAGCCGGAGGCGCAGATTGATCCGGCCATTGCTCTGAACGAGGGCAGCAAGCGAGCGGTTATACTGGTAGGCCGCGGAACCCTGGGTGAGGAGATGAGTGCGGAGGATTTTGAACACAGCAGAGTAATTGCCCATAAAGTGCCCATCCGGGGAGATCATATGGAGGGGGCGTATGCCTGGCATATCTCAGACAATAATCAGAAAGCCAGTATCGCGCCGCATGCTGAGACGAAGAATGCCCATGTCGCTCACGAGGCTGCACCCGGGGCGAATCCGGAAGTGGTGATGCATGCGGATGGTGACACCCCATACCGGGGCTTTATGAAGGGCTTGCAGCAGTATCATGGCAAAATAGTGAGCTATGCCACCGCAGCTCTTTCCCAGGCTGATAATCCGGCTCTGGGGAACGCGCTTGCCCGTGACTACCACCATTTTACGACCTATGCGCCGGGGCTGTTTGCCGATACACTGATGAGCGGATTGCGGCGTGACTTAACGCCCTTGTTACTGGCACACAGCGGCAAGGGAGAAATTCAAATGTCCATCGATCTTGGTGCTGGTTCCAGATTTTTTTCCTCTTCCTTTCCCATCATTCCCGGTCCTGAGCACGGAGTTCTAGGGCCATCCTTTGGAGCACTAAGAGACTGGGCTCAACACAAATACAGCGACCTGCAGCATGCTGAAACGGTTTTTGACATGGATGCCATGCGCATGCGTCCGTCGGACCATTGGGCTCACGGCATCTCGGATGGCGCTTGTTCAGATGCGGGGAAATGGGCCGAGCATGCCCCCAAGATTCATCCCGTGATGACAGAATGTCGCTGGCACTATTACTTCTCGCACCATAACAAGCGGATAAGGACCCACATCGTGCCGCGCGTTTGCCTGTGGAACCCCTACAACCGGGAGCTGAGGACACCGGCATTATCTGTTCTCATGCCCAACCCCTTCTATGATGTGCAACACGGAATGCATTTCTTCCCCGATGCAGAGCATGTGGAAAAGGATCTTAAGACGCAAAACATCGGGCTTTTCCAGAGCTGGGTAAAGAGGTCGGGGTATGTGGGTGGTGAGGTCTACAAGATCAGGACCAATCCATTCCCACCACGTCGCTATCTGGCATTTACTCTTGAAGCTACAACGATGAGTCCCGGCCAATGCCAGGTGTTCTCACCGAAGCTCAGCAGTGGTTTGTCATCAGGTGGAATCAGGATTCAGCCCTATCGATTGGATTCACCCTCGGCAAATGTGTTGAGTTCCAATTCCATCCAGGGAACGGATCATTTTTTTTATGACCATCATGGCTCTGTGGCCTATGAAATCCAAAATCCAGAGTGGAAAAACATCAACCCACACTTGGACCACATTGATTTTGGCCGGATTTTTGACTACCAGCCGGCCCTTGATTTGCAGACTGACGGCAAAGTGGAGAATTTTCCCTTTGCGCTCAAGGCCGGCAGGGCCGAGCAACTCGGGCATCTCTTCAACACCTTCAGGCACCCGACTCTGCAGCTCATCAACAACGGGGCAGGGGGAGTCAAGGCGACTAAAACCTTTCACTGCATCGGACTCTATTGGGGTTCGGCCAATCAAAAGGATTCAAGTTTTGGTAATTTGCAGACATTTGATGAGGCTCCGGTGAAAAATGCCCCGCATACCCACCAGGTAGGAGCCAAGTTGCTCTGGCTCAATGAATCCGTGGGCGAAGCTGATCCTTACAATAAATCCCCCCACCGACATGGCACATCATCAAAGGTTCGATGGGGTGGGGACCATATGGTTTACAATGTCTGCCCCGTGGCAAACTGGAATGTGAGAGCGCAATTGGTAAGCAGGTCACCGGCAAGCCAATGTGCCAACAAGTGGTATATGAATAGCACGGGCCCATGGCTGCTTCAGTTTGTTCCGTACCGTCCTCTCGATGTCCATGACATGCCAGCTGCCTCCATGAACGGTTTTGTGAAGAACCCGTTTGGTCTGGCCGTTGATTTCTCCTTTTTTCCAAACGTGGTGATGTTTGACATGCCGGCCCGGGATTACGGGGTGATCTCACTGGCAAGCCTGCGTCACGCGATGATAAGTCCCTATTCATGGAGCCCGTCTTATCTGGTTGGTCATTCCCTCAGGGATATGCATGCACCCGCGCATGCCACGGCCCATTTGGAGGCTACAACGCAGCCGAATGATGAGCAGCTCCCCACACGCTGGGATTATCTCATTGGCAAAGCAGTGGGTGGCTTGCCCACTCATGGAGCACGCTGCACGATGACAGACTCCCAAGGGCTGTTGCAGATCGGCGATCATTGCACCGCCCGCAGGGTAGGTGGGGCGAGCTATTCCTCTGCAGAGGAGGTTTTGGCGTACGATGTGGCTTACGAGATCAATCACAATCTCTGGGACAGCTATTTTTTCTCCAGTATGCCCATGAGTTCTGCAGGCGAGCGAGTGATATGGAATCCCGAAAAAGGACAACATTTGTTCAACAGGTGCTACGGGTTCAACGCAGATAGCAAGCTCGATAAAAACTCACTCTATGAAACACTCACAAGTGATGATGGGGTGAACCACGCATATTGGAGAAGTTCGGAATTTCTCAAGAATACATGCGCTTTCAATGTGAACTCGACTTCTGTGGAGGCATGGACAGCATTTCTCTCAGCGACCTACGGTATCGCCCGGCCACTCCAAGATGGTGAAAGTGATCTTCACTCGGTGTCGTTTGCGAGATACCGGTATCCCAAAGGTTTGGCGGATACTGATGCTGCCAGGCCCGATGAGCCGGGTGGGTGGATGGGTGGCCGGCGACTGAATCCGGATGAGGTGAGGCTGCTCGCGCACAATATTGTCCAAGAGGTCAAAAAGAGGGGGCCTTTTGTCTCGATTGCGGATTTTGTGAATCGCGCTCTGGTCTCCGATCAGGATGAGAGATCAGCAATGAGTGCCATGGATGCAGCCATACTTCGCTCCGGCTTGAATAGAAATTTTGAGTATCACAGCAGGGATTTGTCGACCTCGGTGAACGTTGCACCATCTTCGGATGCTCCGGATAACAATATGCAGGTATTTCAACAGGGTTATCTCTATGAGCGAGACGACATACGCAATAGTGTGCAGCCAAAAAGCAAGGCTTGGGGAGTGCCCGGCTTTCTAACCCAGGGGGATGTTTTGACACCCCTTGCTCCATACTTGTCGGCGAGGGGAGATGCCTTCACGATCCGCGCCTATGGTGAATCGTCAGCCAAGGGTGTTGTCCAAGCCAGGGCCTGGCTGGAGGCAACGGTTGAGCGAACACCACGCTATGTAGTTCACAGCTCATCCGGGCAAAGCCCCTCGCCGGGCAACACGCCAATGGATAGTGCGCTATCTGTGGATCATGAGACAGGAAATTACCAAGCGGGTCAGCTCCACCAAGCCAATGAGAAATTGGGTAGAAAATATCAATTGAAGACGTTCCGGTGGCTGAGAAAAGAGGAGATTTGAGGGGATGCCAGAGAGAGACGATAGAAATGGTGGAGGTGTAAGTTGCAATTTGGCGCTAAAAGGGCTGCTCCGCATGTGGCTGATTGCAGGCATCACAGTATCAACTGCGCATTCAAAGGAAAGTGAGCAAGACCAGAGTCTGCAAAGCAAACTCATGATTGTTGCCCTGGGGCCAATGCCTCCAAGACGCTACAGCGAGGATACGAAACGAGGTGATTCTGCGATGCTACTACCCATGGAGGATGAGGTCCCCCCCCATCAGCTTTATTATCGCGTTTCAGGCAATGCCCGGGAGGCAGCAAGCGAATGGATGCCTTTTCCTGTGGCATTCAATAACACCACGGCGATGAAGAGTGTGAAAGCGGGAGCGGAGCTCCTACTTCATCGAAAGTTTGCCGATCGTTACGAGCCTTATGTCAGGATACCGGGGCTGGATGTTGGCAGGCACCATGTGGTGTTCCTCACACCTTCTCCAAAAATCAAAGCTAAACACCGACCTTGGGTCCACAGGCCGCAGGTGACAGTCATATCCCCTCATTCAGCAGGCTTGCTCGGCAAGCAGTTTATGATCAAAAATCTGTCAGGGGAGAAGGTGCTTCATGCGTTTGGTGATAGCATTGCAAGTATAGAGCCGGGCGATCTGCTTGCATATCGACGGAGTCAATCAGGTGTGTTGTATCGTCTGGCAGCGAGATATGGAAAAAAACGACACATCATTTACAACATGGCTGTCAGGATTGATGAGGGCAGTGGAACCCATCTTTATGTTTTGTTCGACGCCAGGGCAGAAACCAATGCCGGGAGATCCGTCGGGGTTTTCAGAATGGTTGTTTCCGTGCCAGGATTGTGACTTCATCACTCCGTTTTGTATTAGATGAGGACACAAAAAACCCTGACTGCCGTGAGAGACAGTCAGGGTTGGTGTATGAATAATCAGTGAGGCTTACTTGCGCTTCTTGGCTGCTTTTTTGGCTGCTTTCTTAGCTGGCTTCTTAGCAGCTTTTTTGGCGGCTTTTTTGGCTGGCTTCTTAGCAGCTTTTTTGGCGGCTTTTTTGGCTGGCTTCTTAGCTGCTTTTTTGGCGGCTTTTTTGGCTGGCTTCTTAGCTGCTTTTTTCTTGGCTACCTTTTTCTTGGCGGCTGTCTTTTTGGCCTTCTTAGCGGCTTTTTTCTTAGCTACCTTCTTCTTGGCAGCCTTTTTAGCAGCTTTCTTGGCTGGCTTCTTAGCAGCCTTCTTGGCTGGCTTCTTAGCTACTTTTTTCTTGGCCGGCTTCGTAGCTGGCTTCTTAGCTGCACCTTTCGGTGCGGCTTTCTTTTTAGCGGTCTTTTTCTTGGCTGCCATAGTGTTATTGTTTTGTACTGTTTATTAGGGTAGTGGAATCCGAAGGCCCGTAATCCGAAGATATTAAATTTTGCGGAGAAACTTTGGCGAAAGGACTTTGTTAGATTGTTTGCCTTGTTGTGAAGCAGCTTTGAAAAGTTGCATTCAACATACAGGTTAAACTTTCTTGTATATGACAATGCTCTAACAGATTACTTTGGTCAAGTAGGGAATTAAACTTTTCATAAGTAATGCATCATTTTATTTTCATTGGTTGATGTATTACAAGTCTTCTTTATCATTTCTGTTAGGCCGCTTGAATTCAGGGGAGAGTTTTTCCAGTGTAGTCCAGAATGCCTGGTCTGATGGGTGGCCATTGAAGAGCACGCGACCTTTTTGTGAGACGATGGCCATGGTGGGTAGATCCCTCACATGGAGCAAGCTGCCGATGGTGTTCTTGTTAGATTCGGTGAGCCATTGGCAATTCGCATGCGAGGCGGCTCCTTTGCGTATCATTTCCGCATCTTCGATGATTCCCGGGTAACTCCCTGTCAGAATGGCGAGCACAGGCATCTTGTTCTCGGCGCATGTTTGGGTTGTGATGATGAAATCCTCGAGGTTGACCTGGATTTCCTGGCTCATGGGTGACCAGAAGTAGAGCACAAGGGCCTTGTTGCCCGCCATGAGCTCTGCCACGGTGGTTTTTTTTCCCTCGGTCTGGGACTTCAGGGACTTGTCGAGCAGACTCTGGATGGACTGCATGGCCTCTTGTTGCCTGAGTTTTTCAATATGGCGGCCAAATGCCTGGGCTTGCCTTGGGCTTAGCCAGAATGCCTCGGTGATGTGCTGTTTAAATCCTGTCTTGTCATCTTTTTCCAGTGCTTCCAGCGCCTGGCTGTAATGCACAATGCCCAGCCAGTCCTCTTTGAAGGCGAAGACTTCTGATTGCCCGGGGTCAAAGTTGTCGCGTTTCTCAACGAGCTCGGGAGCCATGGCTGCAATGGCTGGATTGTCGCCGAGGTCGATAAGGTTCAGAAAGCGTGCTTCAAGAAGTATCTGTGGGTGAATGTTCGCCTCTTTTGCCTGCCTGAGTGCGCTCGTGAATTCTTTCTGGCCGAGCGTGGCGAAGAGTTCTTCAATGACAGCCTCATTGTTGTTCTTTGTCTGAGTTGAGTCATTGATGCTGTTGTCAGGTGAGGAGGCGTTCTCGGCTGCACATACACAGGTAACGAAGAGAAGGCCGGGCAACATAAATTTCATAGCCAAAACTCTGAGCCGCTTCTGTGTAAAATACCAACACTAAAAAGCGGGTAAGCCTCAATGAGCTTACCCGCGATGAATGATGCCTGTGTAGTCTATTGGTGGCTAGTTGCCCGGGATGGTTAATGTTTCCCCGACGCGGATAATGGTACTGGTAAGGCCGTTGGCACTCTGGATCGCTTCTACCGAGGTACCATGCTTGCGTGCAATGCCCCAAAGGCTGTCTCCTGCAACCACGGTATGCGTTGTTGAACTGGCGACGGGTGCTGCTGGATCAATGGGGGCTACACTGGTTGCTGTGTCGCTGGTTGCTGCTACCTGTTCTGCTGCCGCGTATGGCTGGTAGGGGTTGTTCGCAGGGTAGGATGGGGCCGATGGATAGCTGCCGGGTTCGCCGCCGGCGCGTGGCACGCCATAAGGATTGGCCGCGTTGTTCGTGCCGGAGCCATACCCGCCCCATCCGCCTGCACCGGAAGTGGAGGAACAGGCATTGAAAAGGATCGGTGCGAGGCAAGTGGCAGTGAGCAGAAGAATGGTGTTTTTCATCGTAGAATAATGTGGTGATTCGATATCAGGCGCTTATCGCGTTAATGCACCTAGTTCACTAGCACGTCTTGAGGTTTTGTAAAATAGGTATGTTCACAAAAACGCCATGGGCCGCATGCTGCTGATTCCACTTTTCTAATCAAAGATGCAAGGTTTGCGAATCAACGAGAACCCTGTGAGCCGGGTTCAATGTGGTAGAAGGCATTGACGGTGGCTTCAGTGTATGCAGCGAGCTCAGCGAGAGTTTCTCGCCGGGCATCAGCAATGGCCTGGGCAATGAAGCGGGTGAAGCTGGGTTCATTGCGCTTGCCCCTGTGCGGAACCGGGCTGAGGTAGGGGGAATCAGTCTCAAGCATGAAGGATCCAGCAGGGCATCTGCGGGCAGTATCAATCACGGTGGTGGCATTTTTGAAGGTTGCAATCCCGGTGAAGGAAATGAGCCCCCCCATGTCGAGAATGGGCTGGGCGGACTCCAGACTCCATGGAAAGCAATGAAATACCGCGCGCACGTGTTGGGCGTAGGGGCGATAAATGCTGAGAGCATCCTCCAGGGATGCCTCCCCGGATCGGTCGCGGGTGTGAATGACCAGGTTTTTGCCGAGATGGGCCGCGAGCTCAAAGTGCTGCCGGAGAAAGTCTTGTTGCCTGGCGCGGTAATCTTGCTCAGACCACCCCCCCGGAGCAGGGTGATAATAGTCGAGGCCGGTCTCCCCGATGGCGACACAACGTGGGTGCGCTGCATAATTACTCAGTTCATCGATGTAATGGTCATCTGTCTCGTGCACATCACAGGGGTGAATGCCCACACAGGCGTATACCTCAGGGTGCTTCTCGGCAATGGCCAGGTTTTGCCGGCAGTCATCCAGACATGTGGCTAGTGTGACGATGCGCTCGACACCATTTTCACGTGATCTGGAGATGATGTCGTTGAGCTCGTCAGCAGAGAACTTGTGCGAGGCCAGATGGCAATGGGAGTCAGTGAGTGTCATGCTCAGAGCCCAATTAGAACCTGACTTCAAACCACATGCCGGCAAAGGTCTGGTCGTCACCGCTATCCTCGTCATCAAGAAGCACGGATCCGCCGATGAAGGGGCTAATGGATACCGTCTCGCAAAGATGGTGTGTCAGCGACAGTCGTCCATAGGCGTCATTGAGGCCATCACGTCCGTAGTAATCATCGACATAACTTACTCCGGTGTTGAGCGAGATAAAGGTTTTGCTCGAGAGGGCTTTCGACCACCGGGTCTCGGCATATCCATACCAGGCCTCGGCTCCAAAGTCATAGTAGGCTCCCGCCGTTGCATTGAAGTCATCGTTAAACTTCCATGTGGCAAAGGTGCCGAGATCAACGCCATCTTCAAAGATGACGCTCAGTGGTGATGCCGGGGTGTTGAACTCGCGGTAGGTGGCGCTGAGTCCGAGGGTCAGTTGGTCATGATGTTGCCATCTGAGGTGGGCAAAAACGGCTGACTCGTCGTAATCACCTTCACCACTCTCTGTGGCATACCATGAGCCAATACTCAGAAAAACATCATTGTTGAGGGCGACCTCGGCCTCGGCCTGGAATTCCATCGTGCTCTCAGAGATCTCAAAGCCGCGGTAGACATAAGTACTGCGATACCCGGTGAGCGCTTCCGCACCCCAATCAATTTCTGCTCTGAAATCGGCAGCAATGGGGCAGGCCAGGCAAAGCGAGAGTGACGTGAGAGGAGTAAGAATTTTCATCATATTGGTGGGCACCATAGGTTTGGGTGATCGCTTATTCAATCACTTTGGCCATTTTCTCAAGCCCTTCGAGTACGCGGCTGTGAGGGCAGCCGAAGTTGAAGCGGACGTGGCCGGGGTCACCAAAGAAGCTGCCATCGGAGAGATAAATGCCAGCTTCTTTTTCAAAGAACTTGGCAGGGTTGTCGGCCTGCATGCTGCGGCAGTCAATCCATGCGAGATAGGTGGCCTCTATGTTGGGGGTGATCAGGCCCGGCATACGCTCACGCACAAAGCTAGTGAGGGTGTCCTTGTTCTTGCGCAGATAGGCAAGCAGGTCCAGACGCCACGGGTTGCCGTCCCGGTAGGCGGCTTCCGCAGCATAGTAGGCCAGACAGTTGATCTCGGGAAGGGTGTGGCCACGCGCCGCACAGAACTTGTGGCGCAGGGCGTCATCCTTGATGACGGCAAGAGCATAACCCAAGCCGGCGATGTTGTATGTTTTGCTGGGTGAGAGCAGGGTGATGATGCGGTTCTGAAATGTATCGGGAAGACCCGCGGCGCACACATGTGGCGTTTTTTCCTCCTCGAGGATGAGATCGCAGTGAATTTCATCTGACACGAGGATTATGTCGTGGCGCTGGCAGAAATCCAGAAGTCGCTCGATTTCTCCCTGGGTGAAGACCCGGCCCAGAGGGTTTTGTGGGTTGCTGAGCAAAAATATTTTAGTTTTCGGGGTGACAGAGGCCTCCATCACGTCCCAGTCAAATGTCCACCGGCCCTCTGTAAATACATGGGGCACGGATATGAGTTCCATGGCCGCATCGTGATGAATGGAGAGGAAGGGAGGGTAGATGGGGGTGCAGGTCATGACCGCATCACCCGGGGAGCCGAATGCGCGCGCGGCGATAGAGAGGGCTGGCACCAAGCCACCTAGATGAACGATGTCCTTGTCCTCAATGCTTAGCCCGTGCCTGTCTTGCATATAGAGCCCGATAGCCTCAACAAGCCCTGTGTGAGGCTGGGCGTAACCCATGATGCCGTGGGAAACCCTGGATTGCAGAGCCTCCACAACACAGTCAGGAGACATGAAATCCATGTCTGCTACCCAGTAGGGGTCGAGATCGGGAAATCTGTCCCATTTGATGGAACCAGTGCCTCGCCGGGCTATGATCCGGTCAAAATCTGCAGTGCTATGCATGCCCATTTGCTACCTCATGAGCCCGAAGCTGGCGAGTAATATATCGGCAGCTGGGCATGCGCTTGGTAGTGGCCCGCTCTCGCGTGGTGTATGCCTTTCTGTAAATTATCTTGCTTCTTGTCATGCTCATTCTACCTCTGGATGCATGCAGGTGATGCAGATGCGGGAAGTTGCAGAGAGGGTTTTGCTGGCAGAATCCCTTGAGGAAAAGCTCTCGCTTGCTCCCCAGTGGGGACAGGGTGTGGTCGATGATGACCCGGGTAAGCCCATTGCCGTGCCGGATGCCCCGGGGCGACCGGAGGAGTTAAAAATCAGTAACAAGGAGCTGCGGTCCCATTTTCCGGGGGTGAATAAACTCGATGATGATCGTGAGCGTGGCAAGATGCTTCACTTTCTTGCCAATCATGAATTGCTGGCGGCCGAGCTCATGGCGCTGGTTCTTCTCAAGTTCCCTGATGCTCCGGCCGAGTATCGCCGCGGGGTTTATGAATCGATGCGGGAGGAGCAAATGCACTCGCTGATGTATCTCCGCCGGATGAAAGAGTGCGGGATCTCTCTGGGGGAGTTGCCGCTCAACGGCTACTTCTGGAGACTTGTCTCCCCGATGAACACCCCCATGGATTTTGTGACCCGGCTCAATCTTACCTTTGAGCAGGCGAACCTGGATTTTTCCAAGCACTATTCCAAGTTGTTCCGGCAGGCCGGTGATTGCGCGACAGCCTCCGTGCTGGAGAAAATCTATCTCGATGAGATCAATCATGTGGGCCACGGGTTGAAGTGGTTTAGAAAGTGGAAAGAGCATGGTGAGACAGACTGGAACGCCTACCGCAAGTCACTGAGTTTTCCGCTGTCACCAGCGAAGGCCAAGGGAATGGCGCCCTTCAATCCAGAGGGACGAAAGTTGGCGGGCCTGGATGATGATTTTATCGACCGCTTGGAAGTATGTGAGCAGTCCAGGGGGCGGACACCTGTTGTGCATTGGTATAACCCCAATGCTGAGTCGCACGCAGCCGCGGCACGTACCCAGGGGACTTATCAGCTCAATAAGGCAGAGGCGGCCATGGAGCATGACCTTGAACTGCTGACCATGGCGTGGTGCCGCAAAGATGACATAGCCCTGCTGCGGACCTTGCCAGGCAATGATCACCTTGCCTATCTGAAGGCTGAAGGTTTTGTGTTGCCTGAGTTCATTGAGGCCGGTGCTCTGGCTGAGAGGAAGCTGGGAGGCTTGCGGCCATGGGCGTGGTCACCGGATGCCTCTGAAGACCTTGGGCCATTGGCGGGTGATGTATCCCCCAACTTGCCCTGGCAATGGCGTGGCTCAGCTCCGGATTGGTGGCTGAGCAAGGAAGCAGGTTTCCGGCTGGTTCGTATGCTCGCCACGGCTGAAGCCGAAGATGTGTTTTTTTGTCATGATCTGGATTCGGCAGCGGACACGATTGAGAGCCTGCTTAAACGCGGGGAGGTGCTTCTCAAGGCAGCCTACGCCTGTGCCGGGCGCGGGCATCGCAAGGTTCATGTGGGTGATGACTACACGCCCTGGTTGAAGAAAACCATCAGCCTCCACGGCGGCGTTGCCATTGAACCATGGGTGCAACGTGAGCTGGATTTTTCCGCACTTTACGAAATGCGCGAAGATGGCCGGGCGGATTTCATCGGTATGACTGAGATGGAAAATGATGCATCCGGACGCTATCATGCAACGCGGGTGTATCCGAAGTGGGGAAGTGGATTCAGTGAAGAGCTCCGCTCTTTTCTATACCGGGATGCACATATCAACGATGTGTATGGGGAGAAAGTCCCCGCGGCCTTGTCCTCCTTGTTAAGAGGTTACGTCGGCCCGGTGGGTGTCGATGCCATGGTGGTGCGCTGTAGCGATGGCTCGCTGGGCATGCGCTACGTCGTTGAGCTCAATGTGCGCATGACCATGGGGCGTGTGGCACTTGAGCTTGCCCGGAAAATGTCGCCGGGGCAGGGTGGCAGCCTTCGCGTATTGGTAAAACACAAGCTCTGTGAGGAACAGTTACAGGGAATTTATTCCCAAGTTATTCACAAGCCGTATATTGTCATCAATGATCCGAAGCGAGCACGGGAGTTTCTCGCCATATGGGTGCCTGATGCTTAATTTATTTTAACTCCCTGTGTATTTTTTTGTAAATAGGGCAGTATTGGACAGCTTATTCACATCCTGCTCATAGTCTGGTCACTGCCGATGTGAATAAGTTTGTGAATAAGATGATGAATCATTGTCACGCTGGTTTTATCCTTATTGCATGGATTGGCCAGAGCTGTCTTGCATCGGAATCTTCCCATGAAAGATCATAGCAATTGGCAGGCATGAATTTCCGGATTGAAGACGTATCGAGGATCAGGTATAAATAGCAAATTATATCGTCCGCTTGCTTATGAGAACCGAGGCTTTGGATTTAAGTGTATTGGTTTTAAACAAACTCTGGCAACCTATCCACACGTGCTCGGTGCGCCGCGCAGTCAAGTTGCTCTGTCTGGGGCATGCCCAGGTGGTGGAGGCCGAGGGGGACATGAAATACCAGACACATGATCTGGGTTCCTGGTTGGAGGCTTCCTCAGACAAGGTGGCTGAAGGAGTGATACGATCTGTGCGCTTTGCGATGAAGATTCCTAAAGTGATCGTGCTGGCCCTCTATGACAAATTGCCGAGCAAGGAGGTCAAGTTCACCCGGCATAATGTGTTCCTCAGGGATCATTACACATGCCAATACTGCTGCCAGCAATTCTCCGATTCAGACCTCAATCTTGACCATGTGTTACCCCGGGACAAGGGGGGTAAAACCCGCTGGGACAATATTGTAACTTCTTGCATCAGCTGCAACACCCGCAAGGGCAACCGGCTTCCACATGAGGTCGGCATGTTCCCTGCGATGCCACCGCGGGCGCCCCGCTGGCGACCGTTGTTTGGCTTCCGGCGAAAGGGTAAAATTGACGAGAGCTGGAAGAGCTTCCTGCGCTAGCCGGATGCGGTTTCCATGGCATCACGGCGTTTGGATGGTCTACTCGGACTCCTGATCTTGCTCCAAGAGCATCCGGAGCCTGTCTTTTTGAACCTCTCTCCAAGAGATGGAGAGTTG
>CAYXEC010000048.1:0-15788 GCA_964463855.1 uncultured Verrucomicrobiales bacterium
TAATCAATACGCATTGAGCGTGGGATGCAATGGTAAAAGGGGGTCTTGAATCCGCGGATTGGGGCTATATGCTATCGGCTTTGTGATCAATGCACATTCGTATCAGGGCAGAAGCTTGATGCTGGCAATCTTGGACCGGTTGCCACAGACGACCTTGTTGCAACCAACGAGGACACAGCCATAATCATCAGGGCAAGTGACCTTCTCGGGAATGATTTCGACCCGGATGCGGGTGATATTCTGGCAATTGTCAGCCTTACCCAGCCTGGCAGGGGAATTTTGGTGGATAATGGTGACGGAACCCTGACCTACTTGCCGGATGAAAACTTCAACGGCAGTGACAGCTTCACCTACAGCATTTCCGATGGCCGCGGTGGTAGCGATGTTGCCACGGTGATGATCTCTGTTCTGGCCGTCAACGATGCTCCTGTGGGAACGGCGGACTCACTGGATGCGGTTGAAGGCACACCACTGACCATCGGCATAGCCACCCTGTTATCGAACGACTCGGATGTCGAAGGGGATGCCTTGAATCTCATCAGCTTCACCCAGCCTGAGCACGGCACGCTGGTCCTCAATAGCAACGGCACATTGACCTATGTCTCAGATCCAGGATTTATCGGTGAGGACTCCTTCACCTACATCGCTGGCGACGGTCAGCTGCTTTCTGATCCGGTCACCGTCACGATCAATGTGGAGCCTGCCATCGCCGGCACCTACACCTACACG
Source organism: uncultured Verrucomicrobiales bacterium (assembly GCA_964463855.1). GTDB lineage: Bacteria > Verrucomicrobiota > Verrucomicrobiia > Verrucomicrobiales > Akkermansiaceae > Oceaniferula. The sequence continues at coordinate 730 of CAYXEC010000048.1, forward strand.
ATGGATCAACCACTCGGCATACCGGATAATGGTTTCATTGTATCCACCATTGAGGTCAGTGATTCATTCAAGATCATGGACCTGAATGTTGTGCTCGATATCAGCCACACCCGTGACAGTGACCTCCGCGTGGTTCTGGTCAGTCCGGACGGCACTCCCATTGAGCTCTTCAGCTTCGTGGGTGGCCGTGGTGAGAATTTCACAGGAACTATCCTCGATGACAGTGCCACTGTGGCAATTGGTGATGGAGCGGCTCCATTCAGCGGGGTGTATCGCCCGACGGGAGACTTGAGCCAGCTGGAGGGAATGAACGTTCAGGGCACATGGACACTGGAAATCTATGATGCCAAGAAGCGTCATACCGGAACCCTCAACAGCTGGTCCATCGAGGTTGCCCGCGGCAACACCATGGTCGCCAGTGCCTCAGCACCTGAATCTTCAGAATCGGTCACAGCACTGACCCAGGCCGAGCTGGATGGCGTGGTTGAGCAGGTTCTGCTTGATTGGAGCCAGGATGGTCTGATCAATGCCGAGGAGTTCGTTACTCTCAGCGCTGCCGAGGTAAGCATCGCCGAGCTCGGTGGCCGCGTGCTTGGGTTAGCAACCTATGGAGCTATTACCATTGATGCCACAGCAGCCGGCTATGGCTGGTTTGTAGACACTACTCCGGATGATGCCTCTGAATTTGAAGCAACAGGCACAGAGAGTATTCTGAGGGCTTACGAAGGTAGTCTTGCTGAGGGCAAGATGGATCTCTTGACCGTGGTTTCCCATGAGCTGGGTCACCTTCTTGGTCATGAACATGATACGAGTGAGAGTTCCATCATGAGCGAGAGCCTGGATGCAGGAACCCGCCTCGAGGATGATCACTCTGAGGCCGATGTGGTCACTGAGATTGCCTACAAGTCAGAGTTGATGCAATGGGTGCCAGCACGATGGAACAGCTATCAGTTTGATTGGGAGGGGGGATACGTCTCCATGCTGCCATCCGGGCTGGATTTCTGGCTCCATGATGAGCGCAAAAACCGCTGGTCTGGAAAGGCAAGGTAGTTGCAGGCAATCACTGCCGTCAGTGGGCCTGGATTAATGAGCGGTTTTAGAGCTCTGGCTGGCTAAGATGACTTTGCCGAGTACGTTAATGATTTGTTGGCGCAGCGGGCCAGCTTGTTGGCTGATCGCACGCTGGTGGGTTTCATATTCAGCTCGGCCTTCTGGGGTCTCGATTTTGACGGGATCGTAGCCGTATTCAGATAGATCATAGGGGCTGGCTCTCATGTCGAGTTCGCGAGCTTTGAGAGCCAGTTGGAAGCACTTCCATAGCAGGGTGCTGCCGACCCATGGCATGCATTTGGAGGCCCATTTGTAGAGGTCCATATTGGTGTGGAGGCATCCCGGTTGCTCGTATTCGGGCCGGCTGTCCAGCGTGGGCTTGAGCTTGTTGTAGGCGAGTGCATCTGGAGAAAAGAATCGATACGCATCGAAATGACTACATGTAATGCTACGGCTGCTTACGATGTCATCGATCTCTTCCTGCGAGAGTCTCATTGGAGTGGATTCCCGGTGTCTGATTTCATTGCCACGGAAAACCATCGCCCATTCATGCATGCCATGGCAGGCGAAGTGAGGGGTTTTCGCCTGAGTCAGCGACAACAGATTGTGAATCCATCGGAACCGGAACAGCTCTTTTTCGGTAATTGTCTCAGGGTTGAGGGAAACATGCCCGTCATCCCGCCTGTAGTGCCTCGCATGAAAAGTCTTTGGTGATAGCCCAACGCAGATCAGTTTAATGCCGTATCCTGGATGCCACTGCTCTAATTTTCCCGGAGAAAAGGGATAATAGCTGAAGAGGAAATCAAAAACGGGGTGCGGTTGATGAGACGCCTTGCGCCGGCGATAGGGCTGTGTCCAACGCTTGACCTCTATAAGGTGCTCGCGAGAGAGAAGCTGCCACTGAGTCTGTGTGAGGCACTCTTGTTCAGATGTCGGCACGGTTTAGCGTTGCTTTGAGGTTGGGGCAGAGAACTGGTAGCATTCGCTCCAATTGTTCAAGCTTCCCGCTAGTGAAAATGTCGAAGGTAGGCAAGGGACCACCTATTTCTCCCTGGATGAAGTGGTTGACGCGCTGGGCAACGGCCATTCCGGTGTCAAGGACCTGAACTTTCGGCCCCGCCACTTCTTCAATCAAAGGTCTTAAAAACGTGTAATGTGTGCACCCAAGAACGAGAACATCCACACCGGCCTCGATGAGGGGCAGCACCTCTTCCTCGACAATCGCGCGTGCCTTGGGGCCATGCAGCTCACCATTCTCAACGAGATCGACGAAATTGGGGCAGGGTCTTGTGATGACGGTGAGACCGGTGCCGTGGTCGTTGATGAGACGGTGGAATTTTGCGCCTGCCAGAGATGCTTCGGTGGCGAGCACGCCGATAGTTCCGCTGCGAGTTAGAGAAGCTGCGGGCTTGATGCCGGGTTCCATCCCTACAAATGGAACCGGGTAACTTGCCCGCAAGGCCTCGACAGCGGCGATGGTGGCGGAATTGCACGCAATGACAATGATTTTACAGTCCTTGGCGAGCAGGAAGTCTGTCACTGTAAAGACCCGGCGCTGAATTTCGTCAGCATCGCGAGCCCCGTAAGGACACCATGCGCTGTCGCCAAAATAAACGATTGATTCGTTGGGCAGGGTTTTACGGATGTCATTTAATACCGAGAGCCCGCCGATGCCGGAATCGAGAATGCCAATGGGAAGGTGTGTTTTCAAAGTTGAATGATCACGTGAACAAATCCATCTGAGGCGAGTCAGCCTCGGGATAGGAATTTTTTTTGGTGTTTTTTGCCTTCGGCTTACCTTCGGCCTCTGGCCGGGAGGAGTTCATTTCGAGGTGGGAAAGGATGTCTTTGGCGCGGTCAATAATCGCCGGTGGCAGACCCGCCAGGCGCGCTACCTGAATGCCGTAGGATTTGTCCGCAGTGCCGGGGAGAATCTTACGCAGGAAGATGATGTCGTCATTCCATTCTCGCACGGCCACATTGTAGTTTTCAACAGCTTCTCTGGTGCGTGCCAGATCCGTCAGCTCATGGTAATGGGTTGCAAAGAGAGTCCGGGCCTTGATGACGTCATGAAGGTGCTCTGCGACCGACCAGGCAATCGACAGGCCATCAAAAGTCGCGGTTCCCCGGCCAATCTCATCGAGAATCACCAGTGAGTTTTCGGTGGCGTTATTGATGATGAGCGAAGTCTCGTTCATCTCGACCATAAAGGTGGATTGGCCACTGGTGAGATCGTCAGATGCTCCGACCCGGCAAAATATACGGTCGACAAGTCCAATGCGTGCATTTTGTGCCGGAACGTAGGCGCCGATCTGCGCCATCAGCGTAATCAGGGCAACTTGACGAATGTAAGTTGATTTGCCGGCCATGTTTGGGCCAGTCAGCAAGATGAGACGTGAGTCGTTGGCCTCCATGAGGGTATCGTTCGCGACAAACTTTTCATCGATAAGCGTTTGCTCAAGAACCGGGTGCCGGCCGTTGCTGATGTGCAGATCGCGTGATTGCTCAATGATGGGGCGAGTGTGCTGATGAAGCTGCGCGAGCTCTGCGAGGCCGAGCAGAACATCCAGTGTTGCCAGTGATTCCGCGCATTGCTGAAGATCATCGATCTCTGCAGCTACCGCTTGCCGAAGCTTGATGAACTCTTCATATTCGAGTTGCCTGGCTCGTTCATCAGCTCCAAGAATTTTGTTTTCCATTTCCTTGAGGGCCGGGGTGATGAACCGCTCGGCATTGGCCATGGTCTGTTTGCGCTGATAGTCATCTGGGATGAGTTCGAGCTTTGCTTTGGTAACCTCAAGAAAATATCCGAATACATTGTTGAACTTGATCTTGAGCGAGTCGATGCCCGTTCTCTTTCTCTCAGTTTCCTGAAGCTCTGCGAGCCATTGCTTGCCACTTGAAGAAGCCGAGCGGAGCTCGTCGAGCTCGTCATTGAAGCCGTCTTTGATCATGCCGCCGTCCCTGGTTCCAGCAGGGGGCTCGTCCACGAGTGCACTCTCGAGCACGCTGGTGAGTTCAGGGAATAGATGCAAGCCGCCAAGAAGCTCAGCCTGAAACGCATCGGCTGGGGCCTCTTCATTGAGGGCTTCGAGGTGACTGCGTAAATCGGGGATTTGCTGCAGCGAGGTCAGTAGTGACATCAGGTCACGCGCGTTGCCAGAGTTCTGGGACAGCCTTGAAGTGGTTCTCTCGATGTCCCTGATGCCTTTGAGTTGCTCACGGCACTGCCCAAGCAAAAAGGGCTCTGCTAAAAAGGCTTCGATGAGATCCTGTCTCGAGCCAAGCATCGCCGGATCTTTAATGGGGTGAAGGATCCAATCGCGCAGTTTTCTCGCTCCCATGGGAGTGGCCGTCCGGTCCAGTGCCCCAAGCAGGGAATGTTGTCTGCCTGTGGGGGAGTCCACCAGATTGAGATTACGCTGGGAGGATGCGTCTATGATGACATGCTCGCTGTCATTGCGGACGGTGAGTTGGCGAAGATGGTCGCACGAGCGGCGCAACTGGTAGGAGAGGTAGTGAAGTATGGCTCCAGCTGCTGAGAGAGCTGCTGTCATATGATCACAGCCAAAGCCACGCAGTGATTGAATCTTGAAATGGTCACACAGCGATGTGGTCGCCTGATCTGCCAAGAAAGCGTAGCCGTCGTAGGGTAGGCAGCCGGGAAGATGCCCGAACATATCGAGCTGATCGTCACCAATGATTAATTCCTTGGGTGCCAGACTCTGTAGTGCGTCTTGCACAGACTGGACCTGATCAAACTCTGCCACGGTAAATTCACCGGTGGAGTGATCCGCGTAGGCAAGTCCGGTTTTCTTTCCAGCCTGATAGACCGCGGCTATATAGTTGTGACGTCTGTCATCGAGAAGGGTGATGTCATTGACAGTTCCAGCGGAGATGATCTGGGCGATTTCCCGCTCCACGATTTTGCCTGGCTGGGGGTCGCTAGTTTGTTCTGCAATGGCAACTCGTTTACCTGCTTCGATGAGCTTGGCAATGTAACCTTGAGCCGCGTGGTGTGGAACACCGCACATTGGAATGCCGTTACGTTTGGTCAGCGCGACATTGAGCAGACTTGCCGCTATCTTGGCATCCTCGAAAAACATCTCATAGAAGTCTCCCAGGCGATAGAAGAGAAGTATGTCCTCAGGCAATGAACGACGCATGGCCTGATACTGCGCCATCATTGGCGTCAGCTTTTTCTCTTTCACACTGTCTCCATTGGAAGCTGCCATGTCCAAGCTTTTTTAGCGGGGAGAAGGGGGTCTTGTCGAGCGTGGGAAGTGCCGGGAACACAGAATACCCTCATTGAACCATCTTCATTGACAGATACCTGTCTCAGAGCTGTATTGATCTCATAATGAAATATGAACATTTTTTCACGCGGATCTTTTCCCTTGTTGGGATATTGGGTGTTTGTGCGCTGACTCCGGTTCAGGCGGATAGCGTGGATGATACACCGCTTACAAAGACCATGGAGGAGGCAAGTGAGGCAATTAAGAGCCTGCGTAAAATCGACAAGAATGACTGGAATTCGGGCGCTGACCTAGCCCGCAAGGCCGCGGACGGCATTCGTAAGGGCATGGAATTCATACCTTGGTTAATTGAGGAAATGCCAGATGGTCTGGAAAAAACAAAAGCCATCGCAGATTACCGCCGCATGATGGGTTTGTCCTATGCTGACTTGTGTGAGTTGGAGCTGGCTTATCTGGATCAGGATGCCGACAAGGTTGATGAGGTCATGACCAGGGTCAAGGCCGGCAAGAAAGAGGGGCACAAAAAGTACAGCGATGATTGAGGTCTGGTGCTGATGCCAACCACTAATGGATATCCTCTCTCTGTGAAATCGCTGACCATATTGATTCGCGCGCGACTGGGGCGTTTGTGTCGTCGCCCCTGCCGCCTTCTGAGGAAAGATGGCACGAGTTTGTCAGCAATGGAAATCGGTAGTCTCGGGGAGCGAATCGCCGCAGATCACCTCACAGCCATTGGTTGCAAGGTTCTCTACCGTAACTACAGGGGGCCGAAGGGCGGGGAGGTCGATCTTGTGACCAGAGATGGTGATACACTTGCTTTTGTGGAGGTTAAAACCAGAACCCGCAAAGGCTGGGGGAGACCTCTGGATGCAGTCAATCTCAGTAAACAGGAGCTCATTGAGCGAGGCGCCAATGCCTGGCTCAAGCTTTTGAAGAGGCGTGACATGGTCTGGAGATTCGATGTGGTGGAGGTCATTCTTGTTGACGGTGAACCGGCGCAGGTCAATGTCGTCAAAAACGCTTTTTAAGCCAAGCCGCCACATATGGGCAGATCCTGATAAATGTCTCATCCGAGCATTGCCAAAGGGCGTGCTTTCAGGGATGTTTTCGCTCTGATTTTTCTCATGTCCCACTCCTCCAACATGCCCTTGTATGTCATTGGGCATAAAAACCCTGACACTGACGCCATATGCTCTGCGATCGGGTATGCTGATTTGCTGCAGAAGAAAGGGCTCGTCGAGGCATTGCCAGCTCGCTGTGGTAGTGTGCCTACGCGAACGGCGTGGGTGCTCGATAAAGTGGGAATGGAGAAGCCCCTTCTTTTGGATGATGTGAGCGCCACGGCAGAAATGATTTGCCGAAGGGAAGTGGTCAAGGTGAGCGAGGATGCTACTTTTCTCGAGGCCTACCAATTGATGCTGTCTGCAAAGGTTCGAAGTATTCCCGTGGTGAATACTCAAAATCAGTTGTGTGGCCTGTTGAAATACCTGGACTTGCTACAGTTGCTCATGCCCATCGATACCGATGCGGAATCGGTGAGAAGGATGATCGCATGTCCGCAAAAGATCGCAATGACCCTGGAGGCCGAGGTTGAGGGCGCTGATCTGCAACCCGGCGAGCGGGAAATTGTCCAGTTGGTTGGGGCATCCAGTGTCGATACGGTGCAAAACAGACTCAAGCATGCCTCTGAAGTAGGAGAGATCAAATCCTATGTGGTGATCTGCGGAGACCGGCCTATTATCCAGCGCACAGCCATTGAGAGTGGTGTCTGCATGCTGGTGGTGACAGGGGGCTTTGATGTCGCTGCAGATCTTGTTGAGGCTGCGAAACAGAAGGGTGTCGTCATTCTAAGGTGCCAGCAGGACACGGCCACGGCTTCCAAGCTCATCAGATGCTCGAGAATGGTGAGTCACGCCCTGGATGACGATATTATCCGCGTGATGGCCCATGACTCGGTAAGAGTGTTGCGTGATGGTCTGGTATCAGCAAAGCAGGACCTGTTCCCTGTCATCGATCCGGGTAATAACTGTCTGATGGGTGTCATTTCCAAATCAGACCTTATTGATCCTCCCCGCATTCGTCTGGTGATGGTTGATCACAATGAATACGCTCAGGCGGTTGAAGGTATTGAGCATGCCGAGATCATCGAGGTGATCGATCACCATCGTCTGGCTGGTGATCTTGTGTCAAGGGAGCCTATCAGATGTATTAATGAACCAGTTGGCTCATCCTGCACGCTGGTTGCCCGTGAATATCGTTATGCTGGAATTGAAATCCCCAAAGGGGTGGCCATGTGCCTGATTGCCGGCATGGTTTCTGACACGCTGAACCTTACCTCGCCGACCACCACGAATCTTGACCGGGAAATTCTCGACTGGTTGTGTGGGATCGCATCAGTGGATGCAGCCGAATTTACGCATGATTTTTTTGCATCGGGATCGCTGCTTGCTCACCATACGGCCGAGGAGGCGATCAATGCGGATCGCAAGGTGTTTGAAGAAAACGGAGCCCGTGTAAGCATATCGCATATCGAGGAATGCGGTCTTGATCTGTTTGTCGATCGCAAGCAAGACCTCTGTGATGCACTCGATGGGCTTATTGAGACCAAGGGCTATGACCTGGCTCTTCTTATGGTCACCGATATCAACACTCATCATAGCTTTCTTCTAGCCAGTGGTGATGAAAAGATCGCCAATGCGCTCATATTTGAGAGGGGTCCGGATGGCGTATTTCAGGCACCCGGGGTAGTAAGTCGTAAAAAGCAGGTATTTCCCGCCGTTTGCCAGGCGATCCGCGTAGCATCACATCGTTAAGAAGATCATATTATGGGACGAGATATTGTAGTAATTAAAATCGGCACGGGTGTATTGACCTCCGAAAAAGATGGGACTCTTGATGAGGCCTCGCTGGTGCGTTTGGTGACATCGGTATCAGAATTGGTCGCCTCGGGTGTGCCGTGCGTCATGGTCTCGAGTGGCGCGGTTGGAGCCGGAGTATCAGCACTTCACCTGGGAGGGTATCCGGAGGACACGGCCTCGCGCCAAGCTTGTGCCGCGGTTGGACAAACCCGATTAATGCATGCCTACGAGAACTTGTTCCAGAAATTCAGGCTCAATGTTGCACAAATCCTGCTTACTGCATCTGATCTTGATCATGAGCGCCCAACTAATCACATCATGGACACCCTTCACAGGCTACTGCAGGAAAAGAATATTGTCCCCATCATCAATGAAAATGACACGGTGGCGGTTGAGGAACTCAGGGTGGGGGATAATGATATGCTCTCCGCCAGGGTTTCACGCCTGCTCAATGCGCGCCTTCTTGTCATGTTGAGCACGGTCAATGGGCTGCAAACCGAAGATGGCACGGTCATGAACGAGGTCAGTGACATTGACAGTGTAGCCGGTCATGTCAGGCCCGATCACGGAAAATTCTCAATTGGAGGCATGGCATCCAAACTTGAAGCTGTCAGATTTGCTCTCGAGGCAGGTGTTGAGACGGTCATCGCCAGTGGTCGCGAGCCATCCGTTCTCAAGGAGATTGTTGCTGGTGGTCAGGCGGGTACTCGCTTCTTACTGTGATCTTCTGCACCGGTGCCTGAATTGAGCTACTGTGATGACTAAAATTAGGCCTCTTGTGGTTGACCCTGGAAAGTATCTGGTGTACCCAATACTATTATTAATACGATAGTCACCACACCTGTGTATTGTGAATGAAGAATACTCGATTTCGGCATGTCATGAGAATGATTTCTCATGGATTCGTTGCGATGGAAAGGGGTCATTTGCCAACAGTCCCATGTTGAAGGATTGGTGTGAGGGCGAAATTGATGCCGGGGCAACATGCATTGTCGTAGACCTTGAGGAGTGCAATGCAATGGACTCGACTTTCATGGGCACGATGGCAGGGCTTGCCATGAGATTATTGAAATTGCCAGGAGGGAAGCTCCAAGTTGCTGAACCAAGCGAACGTAATCGTAAGTCCCTGGAGGACCTTGGGCTTGATGTGTTGATGGAGATCGACCCCGAGGATGCGAGCTGGCGTGAGCTCAAAGACGGTGTGCGATCAAAGCTGGTGGTTTGTAAAACCAGTGACGAAAACCTCGGCCAAGGGACACACGTCCTGGATGCCCACAAAAAATTATGTGAGGCAGATGAAAAAAACATCGAAAAATTTGGCACGGTGTTGGATTACTTGGAGGCAGAAGTTAAGGCTAAAGAAGCGGATAAGCAATAAGGACCGGGCATCCGTGTTGGGGGCATTCATTGGCCAATCAATGCGATCGACTGATTTTATAGTCCGCATCAAACGTAAACCTCCCTCACTCTTATTATTCTGATGTTTGATACAGGATACCTGCTCATAATCGTATTGTTTGTCTTGCTCATTGTTACTGCTGCTGCATGGTATATTACTTACCTTCGCCTCCATGAGATCCAAAAAGAGCGGGATGAGATTGTTGGTGAGGAGATGCGAATGTTTGATTTCCTCCATCACATTGGGGTGGCAATTGAGGGAGACATTACTCCGGCTCAGCTCTACAGGGAGATTGTCGAAGGATTCGGACAGGTGCTCAATACGGATGGAGGGCTAATCTATTTACTCAGTGAGGATCGAACGCACCTTGTGCCTAAATACATATCCCCGAATTGCCCACCTCTTATCAGAGTTCCCTCCAGAGTCATCCACCAGGCTAAAACAAATCCCGGGGTTTTGTTGAGCCACCTGATGTTGACGCGCATAGGTGCCGAGGAAGGACTCTTGGGGGAGGTTGTTACAACCGGTGCCAGCGTGCATATTGCCAGCCTCAAAAATCACGATTTGCTCAAGTCTTTTTCAGCCCATTACCCACAGGACGGATCCGCCATGGTGTCTGTTTTGAAATATGGGGGACGCAATATCGGTGTGGTGGGCGTGGTTCGTAATGATGTAAACGGCGCGTTTTCAGAGAATGACTATGATGTTTTCAAGTCTGTTGCCGAGCAATCAGCTTTTGCCATGGGCAATGCGATGATTCACCAGGAGCTCACCGAAAAGCGCAAGATCGATGATGAATTGCGCACAGCTCGTGAAGTTCAGAATATTCTATTGCCCTCAGGCGAGCCCCATATTCCCGGCTATCGGGTATACGGTAGCAATACCCCGGCGCGAATGATCAGCGGAGATTATTTTGATTACATTGATCTGCCGGAGAATCGATCTGGCATTGTCATCGCTGACGTAACAGGCAAGGGCGTTCCTGCCGGGCTTTTGATGGCGATGTGCCGCAGTGTGTTGCGCTTGACAGCGCGGGCCACCGTTAGCCCATCGGAGGCATTGGGTCTTGTCAATAGACATCTCTTTCCTGACGTGCGAGAGGATATGTTTGTCAGTCTTGTATATATGGTGTTGGAACATGAGACGGGAAGGTTGAAGCTAGCCAGGGCAGGGCATGACGCTCCGCTAATGTTCAGGGCACGTGAGGGTGTTATAGAGACGATAAAGCCGCCTGGATTGGCGCTTGGAATAGATGAAGGTGATGTATTTGAACGGGTTACAAAGGATGTTGAAATTGTGATGCAAAAGGGGGACTGCCTTCTGCTCTATACAGACGGGGTTTGTGAGGCAGTCGATGAGTATGATGGTGAATTTGGATTGGCGAAGTTGGAGAGTGAATTTTCCAAGTCGGCAGGAGGAGGAGCCGAGAGAGTGGTCCGCTCCATTTTAAGTCAAGTCTCGCACTTTGCTGGTAATCAGCCCCAGATGGATGACATCACCATGATCGCTATCGAAAAGAGATGAAGTAAGGGTGGGGGGCTCAAGTCAAGACCACAGTTTTGAGTGGGCGGCTTAATTCTGTTTGGTGGCAGGCTCTCATTTTTTACAATACGTCTTGCAAGATATCACGGTTATCATAGTATCAAACCGTTGACAGGGTCATCGTACCCTCTCGAAACAAATACGAACCAAAACAAACTAAGTTATAATATGAAAATCGTGAAAATTATCGCAATCGCCGCAGCCGCAGCTGGATTCATGTTCAGTGCTTCCTGCACTTGCCAGCAATCAGCTCCTGCTCCTGCTCCTGTGGAAGCAGCCAAGTAATTGAGCACTCTGTGTAAAGACTGAAGATCTCGTAAGATCATGCCAGCTATGAAAATTGCTATCATTCTCGCAGCAGCCGCAGGTCTTGCCCTCAGTGCATCCTGTGGATCACAACCTGCGCCACAGGTGGCTCCTGCACCAGTAGTAGATATTTCTGCGAAGTAAGTAAGGGAGTTCTTTCCAAGATTATTAAACCAACAGAGATGGGTTAGCTAGCTAACCCATCTTTTTTGTTTTCTCCTTGTCATGACAAGCCGGGTTGGTCATAAATTAACGGTATTTATCACCTCCTCTTATGAATATGATCCAACTACTCGTTCTCCCAATCGTTGCATGCAGCATGCTTATCTTGTCTTCATGTGGATGCTGCACAGGTGAGGAGCCGGCTCCAAAGCTGCGTTCTTTGCCTGCTTTTAATCCGGTACCTGGAGCTGATCCAGCTCCCGTCCAGGCACCCGAGGATCCGGAGTCTCAACAATTCGCTGATCCGGTTGAGGCGGATTACGCCAAATAATCGTCTTGGGTATTTCCAGCTTCAAGATGGAGCTCTCGGAGCCCATTTCCAGTCTTTCCAGGTCGCACAAGAGTGCGACCTTTTTTATGTCCGTGTTTATTGGCGAAGGGGCGATGTCGGCGGCTCGCTTTGTCTGCCTGGGACATCTTGTCCTCGAGAATGACAAAGGTCTGAGACATTTTGTCTCAATGATGCCCTTTTCCCGGCATCCCCAGCTTGCATAAAATATCACATATTGTTCATGTTGAGCAAGTTAGTTCATTAGATGGTTCTCTTGGCATGAAATCTGCAAGAAGAATGGCATCAAATCAAAACCGGTTCGGTATGGATCACATTTTTATACCATTCCGATTTTCGAACATTCAACGCAAAGGCTGAAATAACGCCTCAAGAAACATTAAACCATTTAATTATCATGTCTAAAATACTAGGAATTGACCTTGGAACGACCAACTCCTGCATGGCCATCATGGAAGGCGGAGAGCCTCAGGTTTTGGAAAATTCAGAAGGTGCACGCACCACACCCTCGATTGTCGCATTTACCAAAAGTGGTGAGCGGCTTGTTGGGCAGGCTGCCAAACGGCAGGCTGTCACCAACCCCAAGAACACGATTTTCTCCGCTAAACGCCTCGTCGGTCGCAAGTATTCAGAGCTGAGTGAGGAAGACAAGCAGCTGCCTTACAAGGTGGTGGAAGCTGAAAATGGCGACGCTCATATTGAAGTCGATGTTGCAGGTGAGAAGAAGACATACTCGCCACAGGAAATTTCGGCCATGATCCTCGGTAAGCTCAAAAGCGATGCCGAAGCAAAACTTGGAATAACGATCACGGAAGCCGTCATTACAGTACCTGCCTATTTCAATGATTCCCAGCGCAATGCAACGAAAGCCGCTGGTGAAATTGCAGGATTGAAGGTGCGCCGGATTATCAATGAGCCAACCGCGGCATCTCTGGCATATGGCCTGGACAAGAAGTCTGATGAACAGATTGCTGTTTATGACCTCGGTGGAGGAACTTTTGATATTTCTGTTCTCGAAATCGGTGATGGGGTTTTCGAGGTTTTGGCTACAGACGGCGACACCATGCTCGGAGGTGATGACTGGGATAACGCCATTATTAGATGGATTGTCGATGAGTTCAAATCCGCCGAGGGTGTAGACCTCTCCGGACAACCCGATGCACTGCAGCGTATTCGTGAAGAGGCAGAAAAAGCCAAGATTGCGCTCAGCTCTGCTCAAACTTATGACATTAACCTCCCATTCATCACAGCTGACCAGAATGGTCCCAAGCACATCCAGACCACCCTCAGCAGGTCAAAGCTGGAGCAGATCACGGACGGCCTCTTTGATCGCACGAAAAAGCCAGTGTTGGATTGCCTGAAAGAGGCTGGGGTAAGTGCAAGCGACATCGATGAGCTGGTTCTTGTTGGAGGTATGACCCGCATGCCGAAAGTGCAGGAAATCGCAGCAGAGCTCGCAGGCAAAGAGCCGCACAAGGGAGTTAACCCTGATGAGGTGGTCGCCATTGGAGCCTCGATTCAGGGCGGTGTGCTCCAGGGTGACGTTTCCGATGTGCTGCTTCTCGACGTAACACCCTTGAGCCTGTCTATTGAGACAATGGGAAGTATTGCCACTCCGATGATTGAGCGCAATACAACAGTGCCGGCCAAGAAATCACAAATCTTCTCAACGGCAGCGGACAACCAGCCAGCGGTTGACATCCGGATCTGCCAGGGTGAGCGCAAGATGTTTGACGATAACAAGTTGCTGGGTAACTTCCGTCTCGATGGCATCGATGCTGCTCCACGCGGAACTCCTCAAATCGAAGTGACCTTCGATATTGATGCCAACGGTATTTTGCATGTATCTGCCAAGGACAAGAATTCCGGCAAGGAACAAAAGATATCCATCGAGGGATCGAGCGGTTTGTCCGATGAGGAGATCGAGAAGGCCAAGCGAGATGCCGAGGCTCACGCCGAGGAAGACAAAAAACGTGCCGAAGTCGTCGAGGTGAAAAACAACGCGGAGAATCTGGCTCATCAGGTCGAAAAGCAAATCGGTGAGCTCGGAGAACAACTCCCCGCAGAGCTCAAATCCACTATTGAAGGCAAAGTGGAAGCCGTTAAAGCGGCACTGAAAGCTGATGATCTTGATAGCATCAAGTCGGCAAGTGCTGAATTGGAGGCTTCCTTGCAGGAGCTTGCGCAGGCAGCGCAGGCTGCAGGTGCGGCCGCTGGTGCAGGAGCTGGACCGGATGTCAACGGTGCAGAAGATCAGCCCAAGTCATCCGAGCCCAAGCAGGCGAAGGGCAAGGTCGTTGATGCTGAAGTCGTCGAGGATTAAGCACGAAACACTCTCAGATCTATCTGGCCTCCCGGGGCCAGATGGGTCTTTTTCTTGAAATAATACCAACAAACTAAAACCAACTAATACCATTATGGCAACCATAACACCTATCGGGCAGCGCGTCCTTGTGAAGCGCCTTGAAGCCGACGAAGTAAGTGCTGGAGGCATTGTCCTTCCAGATACCGCTAAAGAGAAACCACAGGAAGCGGAAGTCGTTTCCCTCGGAACCGGCGGCAAAGACGACGATGGCAAGCCCATCGAATTCGCCGTCAAAGTCGGCGACACTGTTCTTATTTCCAAGTATGGGGGGACTGATGTCAAAGTCGACGGCGAGGACCTTCTGATCCTCTCTGAGTCTGATATCCTCGGAATCGTCAGCTAACACTCACTATTATAACAATCATTACAAATTAAATAACATGGCTAAACAATTACAATTCGATGAAGCAGCCCGCCACGCACTTTTGCGCGGTGTGGAAAAGCTTGCCGCAGCCGTCAAGGCAACGCTCGGGCCATCAGGCCGTAACGTCATCCTCGACAAGAAATTCGGATCCCCGACCATTACCAAGGACGGTGTTTCCGTCGCCAAGGAAATCGAGTTGGAAGATCCCTATGAAAACATGGGTGCCCAACTCATCCGCGAGGTGTCGAGCAGGACATCTGACATCGCTGGTGACGGTACCACCACTGCCACCGTGCTTGCCGAGGCGATCTACAAGGAGGGCTTGCGCAACGTCACAGCTGGCGCCAACCCGATTTCACTGCAGCGCGGTATCATGAAGGCTTCCGAGGCCATTGTGAAAGAGCTGCA
>CAYXEC010000049.1:0-15605 GCA_964463855.1 uncultured Verrucomicrobiales bacterium
GGTGATGTCCTACAACATTCACCGCGGCGGCATTATCTGCAACAAACAACCCCTGTCCCAAACGGCCAAGGGGATCCAGTTGGCCAAGGCGGATGTTGTCGGCATTCAGGAGACCCGTTCCCCCAAGGGTGACACCTTGGAGGATCTTGCCAAGCTACTGGGCTGGAACCATGACGCGGGGAGCTGCATCCTGACACGTTATGAAATCGTCGAGCGTCTCAGTGGTAGCAAAGACAGAAAATACGGTCAGGGATACAAAGGCGGTGTCAAAGTGAAACTGGATTCGGGCAGACATGCTTATGTATTTAATGTCCACTTACCCTCCCACCCCTATCAGCCCTATCAGTTGCTGGAGATTCGCCCCAAGTGGCACAAGCACACCCATGATATTACATTCATCAAAACCGAGGCAGAGACGATTGAGTGGGCAAAAAAGGCTCGTGGGGCTGAGATTGCCGCACTGCTTGAGCAGATCAACCAGCTCCCCGATCAAGAAGCCCCCGTCTTTGTCGTGGGGGACTTCAATGAACCTTCCCACCTGGACTGGACCGAAGCCGCCGCCAAGTCCGGTCGCCACCCCATCAAAGTCGCTTACCCCACTTCCACGGAAATGGCCAAAGCTGGCTTTAATGATTCGTACCGGAAGATCTACCCGGACGAGATGAAAAACCCGGGCATCACCTGGTCCCCTGCTTACAAAGTCGGTGATCCCCGGACTCATCATGACCGCATCGATTTTGTCTACTTCAAGGGCAAGGGCTTACAGGTAAAAGATGTAAAAATCCTCGGAGAAAACGAAGAGAATGCGGACATTGTCATTTCTCCTTACCCCTCCGACCACCGCGCCGTGGTGGCATCTTTCACCCTGCCCAAGCAGAAAACAACAGCGAAGCAAGGCACAGGCGAATAGCAATTCGCCCCTAGAAGCCCTGCGCATGAGCAAAACCCTCATTTTTGAGGGTGAAGATCCGCCGCCGAGATGCGTATTATTAAGAATCGGCTGCTCATGAACAACATGCCCAAGACAACTCGCATCGGTAACAGACTGGACTTCATCAAAGTCATCCGAGGCTTCCTCGCCACCGCCTTGCTGGCAATCCTGTCTATTTTACCCGCCTCTGCCGATCAGGCCTCAACAACCAAGCTCCGGGTGGTAGCCTACAACGTCGCTTGTGGCCAATGGGCGACTCCAGAGCAAATCGCCGGGCTTTTGAAGCCTCTGAATCCCGACATCGTTTTGCTCAGTGAGGTGCCCAAGGCAAACCGGGGCAAAGACGTCAAGGACTGGTCACTGCGCCTGGCGGAAGCGCTCGGCCTGGATCACGTGCATGTCGGCACGAGTTCCTCCGCGGGTCACAAGTCGCCCAAGTGGGGTGATCCCACTGGAAACTATGGCGGCAAGTTCAAATCCATTCTCAGCCGCACACCTCTCACGGAGGGCAAGGACATCGAGGTGGAAGGAAGTGGCTGGAAACGTGCTAAGCCGGTTCGGGCGGAAACAGTTATCGGTGGCAGAAAGATCGCGCTCTACTCATTGCACTTGCCGGGATTCGCGCACCACAGCAATGCACCTACTAAAATCGAAGCGTGGGAGGGCTCCAAGCACAAGCAATTGGCGGAGCACATCAAGGCAGAGGATGAGTCCTGCCACGTCATCGTCGGTGGAGACTTCAATGAATGGACCGATGGCCTGGTCATGCGCTCTCTTTTACAAGACACCGGGCTGAAGAACGCGACCCAGGAGCAATCCATCGACCACATCCTCTACAGCACCAGGGGCACGGTCAAACTGCTCGACACCAAACGGGATTGGGGCCCCAAGAACCAGAACGAGGGCAACAAAAAAGCCGAGGGCTGCCTGTCGGACCACCCCTGGGTTTATTGTGAGCTCGAGTTCGCCACTGCCAGCAGTTCAGAATAATAGACAGACGATGAAAACGTACAGAACACTACTCATCCTCACGCTGCTTACCTCGGTGTGCATGGCACAGGAGCCGAAAGTGAATTTTGAGACCCCTGTTATGCCAGAGAATCCGCCCGCTACCTGGCTGACCTATCACCTGGCTCATCCTGGTCCCGGTAATGCCTTCCCAGGCGACCCTAATCCCGCCTTCTTCTGGAAAGGTCGCTACCACCTACACTACATTTACAAAGACCGTGAGGCTCGCAAAAAAGAGAAGGGTCGTGATTTAGGCCCTGACTGGGGGCATGTATCCAGCAAGGACATGGTGCACTGGACTTGGCATCCCACTGTGCTGGGTCCCAAAACAATGGGGCATGGCATGTTCAGCGGCACTGGATTTTTTACCAAAGAAGGCAAACCAGGCATCATCTACCACGGCAAGTCATCGAGTAGGAATTGGATTTCCTACGCCCTGGACAACAACCTGGACCAGTGGAGCAAGCCCGAGCTGGTTCTTCCCAAGGACAAGGACGGAAAGCCTGTCACGAATATGCCGTATTTCGATCCCGATCTCTGGATCAATAACGGAGTGTATTATGCCTTGAATGCCCGCAGCAGCAGTCAATCCCCAGTGATTATGAAATCCGAGAATCTCAAGGACTGGGACTACATCGGGGAGTTGCTTCACCCCGACTTCGATGAGAAAAAACTCGGGGTCAGCAGAGACGAAGATATTTCCTGTCCGAACATGTTCAAGCTGGGGGATAAGTGGGTGCTTCTTTGCATCAGCCACCGCTTGGGTTGCCGGTATTTTATCGGGGATTTCAAAGACGAGCAATTCCTACCCGAGCAGCATGGAATGATGAACTGGTCGGGCTGGGACTTTTTTGCTCCCGAGTCCCTGCTGACCCCTGATGGACGCCGGGTGATGTGGTCTTGGTGCACCACCATTGCTACCAAACGGGCCAAGCCCATAGAAAGACCTAAGAGCTTGGAATCCCTCAAGGCAAAGATCCAGTCAGGCATTCAATCCCTGCCCCGCGAGCTTAGCCTCGCAGAGGATGGCGCCCTGCTGATCAAACCCCTGCGTGAACTCGAAAAGCTCCGCTCGGATGAAAAAACCGTTACGGACCTCACGGTCAAAAGTGGCACGACTCATGTCCTTAAGGGCATTTCTGGCGACACCATGGAATTGGAGATCGTTCTGGAGGCTCCCACTGCCGATGAATTCGGCATAAAGGTGTTATGCGACAAAGAAGGCGACAAAGGCTTCACCATCGCTACAGGAAAGGGGAGCAAGACCCTGACCGTCGACTACATCAACCCGCCTTTTGAACTGCAGGAAGGGGAGGACCTCACCTTGCGGATCTTCATCGACAAGAACCTGATCGAGGTCTTTGCCAACGACCGGCAGGCCGCTGTGGCCTGGCATGACTACGATCCGCAGGATCTCCATGTCAGCCTGTTCAGCAACGGCGCGGACTTGAAGTGCAAGAAAGTCTCCGCCTGGAAGATGAAATCGATTTACCCAAGCTCTAACTGAAAGATAGAATCATGCACAAAACCTGCATCATGAAATTCGTCCTCGCTGCGGGATGCGCACTTACCCTCCTCTCCGATGGATACGCGCAGACAGAAAAGCCCAACATCCTCTTCATCATGCTCGATGACCTGGGCAAGGAATGGATCAGCTGCTACGGCGCGGAGGATGTTAAAACTCCCAACATCGATGCACTCGCCGCCGGTGGCATGAAGTTCCACAACGCTTACTCCATGCCCCAGTGCACGCCCTCGCGCGCGACCCTGCTCACCGGCAAGTATCCGTTCCGCAATGGCTTTGTGAACCACTGGGACGTGCCACGCTGGGGCATTGGCTACTTTGACTGGAAGCAGAGGCAAAACACCACCTTCGCCCGGCTGATGAAAGACCTGGGTTATGCGACCTTCGCGGCCGGCAAGTGGCAGATCAATGACTTCCGCATCGAGCCCCAGGCCATGAAGAAGCACGGCTTTGATGACTGGGCGATGTGGACAGGCTATGAAGAAGGCAACCCACCGAGTGACAAACGCTATCAAGACCCCTACATCAACACCCCGGAGGGCAGCAAAATCTACCAGGGTGAGTTCGGGCCGGACATCTACACCCGCAGGCTCATTGAGTTCATGCGTACCAATAAAGAGAAGCCCATGTGCCTCTACTTCCCGATGGCACTGCCACACACCCCCATGGTTTCCACCCCGGACGAGCCCAGGGCGAAGAGCAAACTCGACAAGCAAAAAGCCATGGTGCGCTACCTTGATAAAAACGTCGGCCGCCTGGTCAAGGCCCTCGAGGAGCTGGGCCTTAGGGAGCGGACCATCATCATCTTCACCACTGACAACGGCTCCACGGGAAGCATCACCGGCACCCGCGATGGGAAACAAGTCCAGGGGGGCAAAGCCAAGGAGGTGGAAGCCGGCGTTTGCGCGCCCTTCATTGTCAACGGCCCGGGCCTGGTCCCCGCGGGAGTTGAGACGGACGCCCTGACGGACTTCTCCGACCTCCTGCCTACCTTTGTCGAGCTCGGTGGCGGAACCGTCCCGGAGGATCTCGTCATCGACGGGTACTCGATCGCCCCGCTTATCCTCGGCAAGGAAAAGGATTCAAAGCGCAAGTGGATCATGGCCATGGGCCACGGCAGGGCCAGCCTGGACGAAAAGGGCGTGCGCGGCAGAACGGACTTCATGAGCCGGGTCATCCGTGACAAGCGCTACAAGGTCTGGATCACCAACAAGAAGGAGATCGCCCGCCTGCACGACCTCAGCGAGGACCCGTTGGAGCAAACCAACCTCATCAACAGCGAGGAGCAAGCCCACCAAAAGGCGATCAAGAAATTCCAACAGGTGCTCGACACCTTCCCAGACAAGGACGCCCGGCCCCTCTACGAACCCAGGGCCGCGAACCCGTGGGATATCAACGCGAAGAAGGCAAAATAGAAAGATTCATGACAAACCATCAAATCATCAAGCAAGGAATAACCAGGGCACTATCCACGGTCTGCATGACCTGCGCGCATGCAGCCTTGCTGTTGGCTGTTGACGCGGCTCCGGCAAAAGAGAACCAGCCCAATATTCTCATCCTCTATGCCGATGACCTGGGCTACGGGGATCCCGGCTGTTACAATCCGGACTCGAAAATTCCCACACCCAACCTGGACCGGCTGGCTGCCGAGGGGATGCGCTTTACTGACGGGCACTCGTCGTCGGGAATTTGCACCCCGAGCCGCTATGCCCTGCTAACGGGTCGTTACCATTGGCGGGATTTTCACGGCATTGTGAATTCCTTTGAGAAGTCGGTTTTCAAGCCGGAGCGCCTCACCCTTCCGGAGATGCTGCAGGCGGAGGGCTACCACACCGCCGCCATCGGCAAGTGGCACCTGGGCTGGGACTGGGATGCGATCAGGAAGCCATCTGCGAACCTCGATCAAAAGGGAAAGGGTGGTGCACTGCGCCCGGAGGCGTTTGACTGGTCCAAGCCCATCCCGGACGGCCCGCTGGCACACGGCTTCGACTATTACTTTGGGGATACGGTGATTAATTTCCCGCCCTATGCCTGGATCGAAAACGACCGCCTGGTCAAGGCACCCGACACGATGATGAACCCGAAGAAATGGAAGCCCATCAAGGAAGGGAACTGGGAATGCCGCCCGGGGCCGATGTGCTCCGACTGGGACCCCTACCAGAACATCCCCGTCACTACCCAAAAGGGCGTGGACTACATCCATGAGCAGGCCAAAAGCGACCAGCCGTTCTTTCTCTACTTCGCCTTTCCCTCACCCCACGCGCCGATCATTCCCAACGATGAGTTCGACGGGAAAAGCGGCGCCGGTCCCTATGGTGATTTCCTGGTGGAGACCGATGAGGCCTGCGGGAAACTTCTCCGGGCCCTGGAGGAAAGTGGGCAGGCGGACAACACCATCGTGATTATGACCGCTGACAACGGGCCGGAACACTATGCCTATGCGCGGGACAAAAAATTCGCTCACTGGTCGGCACAGCCCCTGCGCGGGCTCAAGCGCGACATTTACGAGGGTGGCCACCGGGTGCCCTATATCATCCGCTGGCCGGGCACCGTGAAACCCGGGTCGGTCAGTGACGCCCTGGTTTCGCAGATCGATCTCATGGCCACGCTGGCTGAAATGCTCGACGTGAAACTTCCCGACACAAATGCCGCGGAGGATTCGTTCAGTTTCCTGCCCGTGCTGCGCGGTGAACGCGACCAGGTCCGGGATCACCTCGTGCATAACACCTTTGAAGGAGCCTGGGCCCTGCGGGACGGGGCTTGGACCCTGGTGGCAGCGAAAAGCGGCTATCACAACAAGGGTTTCCAGGCATGGGAGAAGACGCGTAGCTACCCGGCCGATGACGAGAGCCCGGTGGAGCTCTATCACATGGCCTCCGATCTGGGGCAGCGCAACAATGTGGCTGCAGAGCACCCTGAGCGTGTCGCGGCGATGCAAAAAAAACTGCAGCAGCTTCGTGACCGGGGGCACTCCGCACCGCGGCTGGCCAAGCAGGGAGCCAATGGCGCTGATGTGCGTCCCGTAAAAGCGAAGCAAGCTGCCGCCGTGCCCGCAGCGCCCTACGACGGCAGCTGGGAGTCGCTGCAGAAGATGCCCGTGCCCGCCTGGTTTGATGACGGCAAGATCGGCATTTTTATCCACTGGGGGCCGTACAGTGCCATCGGCTACCGCAGGGGGGGGGCTGGTTATGCGGAGCATGTGCCCAAGCTCATCTACCGTGACCCCAAGCACTATTATCCTTATCTCGAGAAACGCTGGGGAGCCCACCCGCCGGAGTTTGGCTACAAGGACATCATTGCGGAATTCAAGGCCGAGAACTGGGATCCCGATCAGTGGGCGCAGCTTTTCAAGGAGGTCGGTGCGCGCTACGTGGTTTTCACCGCCGAGCACCACGACGGCTGGGCCAACTGGGACTCCGAGCTTACCCCCTGGAACGCCGCGGACAAGGGGCCGAAGCGTGACCTCGTCGGTGACCTTGGCAAGGCGCTGCGCAAGCAGGGCCTCAAGTATGCGCCTTCCTACCACCGCGAGCGCCACACCGGTTTCTTTGCGAAGGATCAGTACGCGGTGCACAGCGAGCCCCTGCCGGATATTGCCGAGGAGATTGCACGCGACCCCGAGGCGGCCATGCTCTATGGGCCGGACTTCAGCTACAGCAAGGCCTATGTGGATGACTACGTCGCCCGCTGGAGGGAGATAGAGGCCAAGTACCAGCCGGACATGCTGTGGATGGACGATTTTCCCATCTACACCCGCGATGGCAACCAGGTGCGCAAGGGCAAGGCCAAGCCGGAAATCCAGTATTTCGATGATGCTCTCCGCGGCATGATCACCGGCTTCATGAACCAGGGAGCAGCACGTGGCCAGGCGGTCTACGTCAACAATAAGGGCGGCAGCCGCAACTGGCCGGATGGGGTCGGTTGCCTGGAGAAGGACAACCTCAAGATGAAGGTCATCGGCCCCAAGTGGCAGAGCTGTACTACCTTCGGCACCTCCTTTGGCTACCTGGAAGGGGATCGCTACAAGAGTGTCGAGGAAGTCATGCACGAGATGATCGAGGTCATCAGCCGCAACGGTAACTTCCTGATCAACATCGGCCCCAGGGCGGACGGCACCATCCCCGCACCCCAGGTCGAGCGTCTGCGCGCGATGGGGGACTGGCTCGCCATCAACGGTGAGGCGATCTACGGCAGCCGCTACTGGAAAGTCAGCGAGCAGGAGGACGAGCACCTGGCATTCACCACCAAGGGCAAGAAACTCTATGCCATCAAGCTGGCAAGGCCGACCGCACCCTTCACCATCGCGGGCACTGCCGGATGGAGTGCGGATGCAGTCAGCTCCGTGAGGCTGCTGGGATCAGAGGCTGCGGTGGCAGCAAGCATGACCCCCGCCGGCCTGCAGATCACCCCACCGGCCGAGCTGGGAAAAAGCCAGTACGCCTGGTGCTTTGAGATCGTGACCGACAGGCAGCAACACAAGCCCAACGTGATCGTCAGGGATGCCGATGAGGCACTGAAGAACACCCGTGAAGTTGATCTGGAAGGCCGCGCCGAGTGATTGCCACTTTGTGGCAGTTGAAGTTGGCAGTTGAAGTATGCTGCTTCCCGGCCTCGTTGCGTCTTTGCGTGAGTCAGCCGCTACGCGGCAGTTCCAGTTGAGAGTTCCAGTTGAGAGTTCGAGTGAGTAGGTTCGACGTATCATCGGGGTAATCATATTATGCAAAAAAATGATCATTTAGTGCATTAAGATACGCCTTTTCAACGCGTATACTCAATCTTGAACATGATCATTATGATTAAGAATATTAAATTTACTCTCCTCCTTGCCATTTTGTTGGCCAGCGGAGTTTCGGCGGGGGCAGCCCAAAAAGAACCCCTGCGCATCATGTGCCTGGGGGACTCGATCACCGTGGGCTACACCGATAACCCGCACTGGAAAGTGCCCTTCAAGTTTGGTTACCGCAGCCGGCTCTACAAGCTGCTCAAGGGTGCCGGCTACGAAGTCCTCATTTTCCACGCTACGGGCACCGGCGGGAAAACCATGGAGTCCCTGATCGAAAGCGGCATGGTTTCAGGCGTGCTCGATATCACCACCACCGAGTGGGCAGATGAACTCACCGGTGCCACCCTCAGTGCCGGCCCCACCCGCATGGACGCCATGAGCAAGGCCAAAGTCCCGGCTGTCATCTCCCCCGGGTGTCTGGACATGGCCAACTTTGGCGAGCGTGACACCGTGCCGGAGAACCCGCCTGAGACCTGGCTGACCTATCACCTGGCACACCCCGAATCAGAACGAACTGCAACAGCAAATTCCTCCGCCAGGCCAACCGGATCAAGTTCCCCGACGAGCAAGGCTAAGCCGTATTATTTGAGGCTTCTTATATAGGCAAGCATGTGGGCGATGGTTTCATCCGGCATGCTGTCGATCAGGCCACTTGGCATGAAGGAGGTCGATCCCACGTGGTGTTGCTCGCGGATGGTGCGCTTGGGGATGTAGGTGACCATGCCACCCTGGTGGGCGATACTCGTGCCACGATCGTCTTGTCTTGCTTTGAGCCCCTCGGTGATCAAGCCAGAGGATTCGATGGTGCGGAAGAGCACGTAAGCGCTCTCTGCCGCGGCATCAGGGTTGAGGATGGCGGTCAGCAGGTGTTCGGTGTCGCGCTCGGATGAGCCATCGAGTGCGGGGCCAACTCCTGCACCTTGGTCGCCAACAACATGACAGGAGAGACACATGCCGGCGAAGAGGCTCTGGCCAATGGCGGCATTGCCGGAGTCGGACTCAGCGACTTTTTCGAGCGAGGGGATACGCTCCATGGCGGTGGTGAGCTTAGTTTGCTTTTTGGTCTCGGCCTGTTGGTTGATGGCTTGGGCGACAGGGTGGTTAGCCGCCAGGTGGGCGATGCGTTGCGCGATGGGCAATGAGATGTCGGATGCTTCAATGTGCCCGGTGTCGACAAGGTGAATGAGAAGTTGGCAACCTTGGGTTGAGCTTCCTAGTGCGGTGATGATACTTGTCTTTTGCTCAGGAGCCTCGGTCAGTGTTTTGATGATCACTGGAGCGGCGTTAATTTGCTGTGCTTGCACGAGGGCTGCGAGGGCCTGGGTGCGCAATGATTGCGAGTTAGCAGGTTCGTTGATGATGGCGAGAAATTGCTGGACGAATGCTTGCGGCTGATGGCTCAGGGTGGTGAGGATGGCACGGATGATGGATTCGTCAGTGGTCGTTGGTAAGAGCTTGGCGAATTCCGGGCTCAGGTGGGTGATACGGTAGCCACGTGCGAGCTTGAGGCCTAGGATGATCTTGTTTTTGTCTCCGCTGTCGACGAGGGTTGTGGCGGTCTCAGCGAGGGGGTAGCCGAAGGCTGGGCTATAGGCGTCTGCAATGTGTTCGAGTGCCAGTTTGGCAATGTGCTCAGCGTTTTCTGCACTGCGGAAGTAGGGTGCAATGGTTTTGCGATTTTGAACAGCATCGGAGGCATTTGAGACGATGATGAGGGTGTCGCGATCAAGTGGCTTTTGTTGCAGGGTCTTCCATTGGCGAGCAAAGGAGTCAGTAGTCTGTTTGCCGAGGGCTTGCTGTGCCCAGATGCGTTTCACGGCCGGCTGCTTGGCAGCGAGTGGGGTGCTCAGGTAAGCGCTGAGTTCCTCGGGGTAGCACTCAAGGGCGCGGCGTGCCAGGTAGCGCTCGAAGTTCTGCTCATAGCCATTGCCCAGTTGGTTGGTGCTAGATGCGGGATGGCAGAATGAGACGGCGATATCGATGGTGTCATGATTGGCACTTCCCAAAGCCTCGATGGTGCGAAGTGCCTGGGAGCGGACCATGACGTTTTTCTCGTTGGTGATGTCTTTGAGTAATACCGCCAATTGCTCAGGTGAAATCTTGAGAGCGGCCAGTGAGCGAATGGCTTCGCGGCGAATGTCGCCGTCTTGGTCGCTAATGAGTGCTGTGATCAGAGCTTGGTCAAAGTGGCCGAGGCTTTCCAAGGACCAGAGGGCATGGATGCGGGTGGTGTTTTCCTCGCTTGTGTCGGCAGCTATGCTGATGAGTTGGGGGATAATGCTTTTGGTCTCACTGGCAGGGCGGTCGGCGATTTGATGCCAAGCGGAGCGCTTTTCCCAGAGGATGGGGGACTTGAGGTGTTTGGTGAGCTGGGTAGTTGGCACTTCGAGCAGGTTAGGTGTGCTGCGTGGTGTCTGGGATACGTGGCGGACTCTCCAGATGCGGCCGTGAGACTTGTCCCGGTCTGGGTGAGTGGTAGGCAGCTCGTTGTGTGAGATGATTTTGTTATACCAGTCGGCAATGTAGAGGCATCCGTCAGGGCCGAACTCGATGTTGACGGGTCTGAACCAGTCGTCCTTCGACTTGAGAAAGTCAGGTAGGTGTGAAGCTGTGACGCTACCATCCTCGTTACGGGTGATTTTGACACAGTTGATCGCTGAGGTGATCGGGTTAGCGAGGAAGCCGACGTCCTGCCACTCTCTGGGGAAGCCACCTGAGCTGTCGTCTGAGAAGGCAAGGCCGGAGATCCCAGATGCTCCTACACGGAACTTATGCAGTGGGGGGAGCCAGGGCTGGTAAGTGCGAAGCTTCTCGCCACCGATACCCTCGAAGCCGGTGCCCGGCTCAGCAGGTGTGACGGAGAGTCCCATGTCATTGGCTTCGGTGAGATACCACTGACCATTAGCCCGGAGCTGGAATCCCCAAATGTTTTGCAGGCCGGAGGTGACGAGCTCGATGTTGTTCCCATCGAGTGAGAAGCGCGCGATTTTTGAGTAGTCGATGCGCGTGTTGTTGCCAGACTTGACGGCGGTGACTTTGCCTTTGTTGAGCGCACCTTGAGAAAAGTTGATCCAACCACCTGGGGCGCGGACCAGGGAGTGTGCCATGGTGTGGGTGTCAGTAAAACCGAAGCCGGTGAGCACGGGCACGCGCCTGTCTGCAGTGCCATCGTTGTCGGTGTCATCAAGAAAGATGAGCTCGGAGCCATGGGCGACGTAAGTGCCGTTTTTGTAGGGTAGTATGGACTGGGGTAAAGCAAGGCCGGTGGCGAATTTTTTGACCTTTACGGGTTGGTCGTTTTCCAGGTCGGAGAGAATCAGGATGTCGTCGGTTCCCTTGGTGACGCCTTGGTAGAGATCTTTGATACGTTTGAATTCGGGATTTTTGTCCTGCTCGGCAGGGTTGTTCATCAGACGCATTAATTCGCCCCACTTGATGTCCTTGACGGGGTCAAGTGGATACATGCGAGCGGTCTGGGTCCAGAGGCGGCCCGCATCATCAAAGGTCAGGTCAATGGGGTTGACGATTCCATCTTTCTCACTGGCGACAAGCTCGACGATAAAACCTTCAGGAACGGTGAAGCCGGCAAGCTCTTGCTCGGGTGTATTGACTCCGGTGCGTGCTGATTGGGTCTTCTTGGCGATAGCCATGGAGCTACCAAGGAGCGATAGTGCGAGGATGGTGTTGAGCTTGTGCATATGCGATTAAAGTGTGTCGATGGTGATGTTTTTGAATTCCACCTTGGCTTTGCCGCCCGAGTGGATTTGCACGGCGATGATACCTTTCGCGGGAACTTTTGGGTTCTTCTCGATGTAGTCGACGGTTTTAATCCCGTTGATGTAGAGTTGATGGTGGTTGCCCTTGCAGCGGATGATGTAGGAGTTCCATCCATCTTCTTTGAGGATGTGCCTGAGGGTGTTGGTGTCAGCTTTGACGAGTAGACCACGGCGGTGCTCGTCGTAGAGATCGCCCCAGTAGCCTTTGCCGATGTCTGCTTGGTAGCCTATGATCTTTTTGCCATGGGTGAACGATCTGTATTGGATGCCGCTGTTGATGAGTCCGGTTTTGTGATCACCACTGATGCGGAACAAGCAACGGAACTCAAAGTCACCGTATTCCTTGGTGGTCGCTAAGTAGGTGTTGGCGGGGATTTTCTGCTGTCCATCACCAGAGACGATGACTCCATCGATGACGGACCATTTGTTGGCAAATGCCGGGTTGATGGTTTTCCAGCCGTTGAGTGTTTTGCCATCGAATAAGCTGGTGGAAGGCGTGGGTGCCTGGGCGTACAGGCCGAGGGTGGACAGTGCCAAAACGAGGATGGAGATGGATTTCATAATGATTGGCAAAGTGAAGGGGTGATTAGTTTACGTCGAAATCAAAGACAACGAGACGCTCGAGGCGTGGCTGGACGAGGTCGACAACTTTCAAGTGATCGGGGTGGGGTAGGTAGGCGTCTCGGGATTCTGGGGTGTCAAAGGTCATGATGAAGCCATGGGTGAAGCCTTCATTAAGCCCTTCATCTGATTTATACGGGCCGTGTTCTACACTCTGTAAGCCTGGGATTTTATTTTTCAAATCTACAAGTGCGGCAAAGGACTCGTCGATCTGGTCTTGGGTGATCTCTGCTTTAAATTGGAATACTCCGAAGTGTCTGGTCATGATGTTTTTTTTTTCTGATGATGGTTACGATGTGGTTTGCGAGAATTTATCCTCATGTGAATATCTGATATGCACATGCTTGTTACTCGATATTTGATATTAGGTGTCTACTGCTGGATAAAAGCGAAGACGCCTTTTTTATTGCCGATGACGATGTCGGTTTTGCCGTTTTTGTTGAGGTCGCCGGTGGCGACTTGGCAACCGACACCTGAGTTGTCATCGATGAGATGTGGCGTGAACTCGACGGATCCGTCAGGCTTGCGAGTGGTGCGAAACCAATAAATCACAGCGGGGTCATGGGCTCCCGGGTCTCTGCCGTTGTGGGCGTAGAAGCGTTTGCCGGTCACAAGATCTTTGATGCCGTCGCCATCGATATCCACACAGGCCATGGCATGTGGCTGTGAGAAACAAACGCCATAGGGATTGCCTTCCGGTTTGTCAGTCATGACGGTGTGTTGTTTGAAGGTGATTTTGGCGCCATCTTTTACTTGTTCATACCAGGCTAAGCCGTAGCCGTGGGCGTTGAGAGCGGTGACAACATCGTTGTCACCGTCACCATCAATATCGTAGGCAAACATCTGGGCTCCTCCTTGTTGCGGTGCGAAGGGGTAGGGGTGAAAGGTCCACGGAGACTTTTTGTCCCATGCGGCAGGTTGCTGCCACCATCCGGCTTTTTCGAGAATATCAGGAAGTTGATCTCCATTGATGTCTCCCGCACCCAAGCCGTGTTGATATTTTTGAAAGCGTTTGTCTTTGGGAGAGACGGGGAGAACTTGCCACGGTTGGTTCGGATTCGGGTTGGGGATAGCGAGGGTGATTTGCCCATGGCTATATGCGAGGAGCTCAGGTTTGTCGTCACCGATGACGTTGAGGAATTGAGGCGACTCATTGCAGATGTTTTCCTGGCACTTGCCGTGGGTGCAGTGTTGGGTGGTGTTGTTAGCTGGTAGGGGTTTTTCCCCGGGGTTCATGATCCAGTCACCGGGAAGGCCTGGTAGGCTGACTCTGATGATGTCGATCCATTTGTCAGCGGTGAGGTGGCTGGTGAAGCTGAGGAAGTTGGTTGAGTATCCGGTGATGCCGGGGCCTTTAATAGGGAAGAATTTGACTGGTGCGAAGGCGTGGGCGTTTTTGAATTCCGGACCTTGCCACCAGAGTGAGCCTGAGACGATGTCAGGATGGCCGTCAGCGTTGATGTCCCCGATGGAGGCTCCCTCACTGATGAATTTGTCGAGGATCTGGATTTTTTGGAAGCTCACACCAGTCGCAGGGCTCTCTTTGGCAAACGCCATGGATGAGATCGCGGCAAGTGTGATTAGGCTGATGGTTTTCATGACTGATTGGCTTCGATGAGCTCGAGCAGCTTGTGGGCCGCTGCCTTGGCAAATACCTCGCTGTTGATTTCTTCATTGTAGTCAATGACTTCCACCTTGGCATTCTCATGAATGGCAGAGAAAAGGGCTTCGTCGGCTGATGCGTCATAGAAGGGTTGTCCTTCTGCAGAAATGACACTGACGGTCTTCAGAGGATTGAGGATGGCAGTAGGTGCCGGGTTGGCGTTGGCTTTCTGGGCGATGATTTTGCCTAGCTCGGCACACTCCTGTGCGTTAGTACGCATCAGGGTGACTTGGGGGTTGTGGATATAGAATAAGCGATCGGAGAATTTCTCCGGGACGGTATCACGCTCGCCAAAGTTCGCCATGTCGAGACAGCCCGGGGAGATGACAGCGGGAACTTTGGCTCTACTCATGGCGTCCATACGAGTCGGGCCGGCACTTAGGGTGGCACCTGTAAGTTCATCAGCCCACTCGGTGGTGGTGATGTCCAAGACGCCTGAGACCATGCCGCTCTCGATGAGTGACTCCATGGTTTTGCCACCAGTGCCAGTGGCGTGGAAGATGAGGACTTCATAGCCGGCCTGCTCGAGTTCCTTGGTGGCAATATTAATGCAGTCGGTAGTGTTGCCAAACATACTGGCCACAATGAGAGGCTTATTTTCCTGGGTGTCGATTTCTGTTTCCACCATGCCACAGATGGCACCAGCAGCACGGGAGAAGATGACTTTTGAAATGGAATTGAGGCCAGCAACGTCAACGATGGAGGGCATCATGGTGATATCTTTAGTGCCTAAGTAGTGAGCGGTGTTGCCACTGGCGAGGGTGGATACCATGAGCTTGGGTAAGCCAATAGGTAGTGCTCGCATGGCAGCTGTGCCCAGGGCTGTGCCGCCACCACCTCCGAGTGAGATGACGCCATCGATTTTTTTATCCGCTACGAGTTGGGCAAGTAGAACGGGTGCTGCTTTGGACATGGCAACGACACATTCGCCACGGTCTTGTTGGTCAATGAGTGGTTGCAGCTCGAGGCCAGCTGCCTCGGCTACTTCGAAGCGCGTGATGTTAGGCGTGACTTGAGGGTCATCACCGGTGCCTAGGTCGATGAGTAGCGGGGTGTGGCCACGATCCCGGATAAGCTCAGCTACAAAGGCGTGCTCATGACCTTTTGAGTCTAATGTTCCTATAACAGCGATGGTCGCCATGGGTAGCTTGGAATTAGAATTTACGTTTGACCGGGATAGCCTTGAACTGCTTGGTGAGTGCTGTTAGCGGCTCTTCGACGGCCATGCGTTCAAGGCTCGATGCTCCTACAAAGCCGACGGCGTCGGTGTGTTCATTAACGTAGGCGGCATCTTCCGG
>CAYXEC010000050.1:0-15035 GCA_964463855.1 uncultured Verrucomicrobiales bacterium
CGGAGGCGGTATTGCGATGGACTACCTGCTCGACTCCGTTGAGAAGATCAACGCCCTAGATCACTCAGGTATTGAGGAAAAACTCGCCTACCTGCCCGCGGCCCTGCGCATGACCCGAAATGAAATCGGTGAAGACAAGACCTTACTCGGCTTTGGTGGCTCCCCCTGGACACTTGCTGCCTACATGACCGAGGGTGGCTCACTCAAGGACCTTGTCGCGCTCAAGACCCTCTACTATTCAGAGCCCGCCACCTTTGAGCTGCTCATGGAGAAAGTCACCTCGGCGGTGATCGATCTCTTCAAAATGGAAATCGAGGCCGGGGCAGATGCCCTGCAGATCTTTGACTCCGCGGGTGCCTTCTGCCCGGCAGCTCACTACGAGGACATGTCACTTCAATGGATCAGGCGCATTATCGATGCCCTGCCGGCTGACTATCCCATCATTGTCTTTGCCAAGGGCATGGCGCATCAGCGTGATGCCCTCGTAGGCACAGGAGCAAGTGTCCTGAGCATTGACTGGACGGTTGACTTGCCAGCTTACTACGACGCTCTTCCCGACAACATTGCCGTGCAGGGCAACCTCGACCCCCTCATTCTCTCCTCCACCCCGGAAATCGTTCGGCAGGAAACCACCCGCCTGCTGGAATCCATGCGTGGCCGCCATGGCCACATCCTCAACCTCGGTCACGGCATCCTGCCCTCAGCAAAGCCCGAGAACATGGAGATCCTCTGCGACACCATCGCGGCCTGCGCGGCAGAACACTTCCAAGAGTGATCCTTGCAAAAAGCAACTGGTTCGGATAGCTTCAGAATGTGATGTCCGAGTCACTTCAAGCACCAGCCCAGAAAAATCACAGGCACCGTTGCCGCATTGTCCTCACCGGAGGCCCTGGAGGAGGCAAGACCACCGCAGCCGATCTGTTCCGCCGTGAAATCGGTGAGGAAGTGGTCATCGTGCCTGAGGCTGCCACCATGATGTTCACCGGTGGATTCCCCCGCTTTGAGAACCTGGACGCCCTACAAGCCGCGCAACGCGCCATCTACCACGTTCAACGCAACCTCGAAGACATCCACTCCGCCCAGTATCCCCAGCGTATTCTACTTTGCGACCGTGGCTCGGTTGATGGAGCCGCCTACTGGCCAGGCGAGGAAAATACTTTCTTTGAAAACCTTGGCAGCAGCCTCGATCAGGAGCTCTTGCGTTATGATGGCGTCATCTTCTTTGAGAGCGCGGCAGTGGGTGGACTTGACATCGAGGGGGGCAACCCCGCTCGATGCGAGTCCATTGAAGAGGCCGCCCTACTGGACAAGAAGCTCTTTGATCTCTGGTCACAACATCCGAACTTTGTGACCGTTCATCACAACAAGAGCTTCTTTCAGAAGATATCCATCGGTCTGGCCATGCTCGAGGAGATGGTGACCAACTTACAGAGGCAGGGCAGCGCACCTGCATAACAGGCTGCCCAGGGCAGGGTTTCTCTTCAGCTTGTTATGCCAGGTGATTGGGAAAATCATGCACCCGCTCACAGGCAACCTGCTCCATGACTTGCTGCAGCTGCCGCTTGAGCATGGTCAGGGTGTGGTCGCCTCCATTTGCACCGAGGGCACCCACACCATACATGGGAGTGCGTCCCATGAAGGTGAAAGCAGCACCGGTTGCAAGCGCGGCAGCCACGTCGGGGCCTGTGCGGATACCTGAATCCATCATGATGGTGATCTGGTCCTTGAACTCAGCCACCAGCTTGGCAAGCGGGACAATCGTGGACTGGCCTGTATCGAGCTGACGGCCTCCATGGTTGGAAACAATAATTCCATCAACACCGTTGCGTATTGCCTTTTCACAGTCCTCGGGGTTGACAATGCCCTTGATGACCAGCTTGCCCTGCCACTTGTCACGAATCGCCTTGATCCTGTCCTCGGTCAGTCTTCCGGAGAAAGTCTTGTTCATGAACATCCCGAGGTGCTTCATATTGAGACCCTTGGGAATGTACTCCTTCATGGTTTTGAATTCGGGAGCACCGGCAAAGAGCTGACTAAAGGACCAGGTGGGATGCGTACACATCTGGAACACATTGCGCAACGTCATGCGGGGCGGGATGGAAAGACCGTTCTTAATCTCCTTGGGCCGGTAGGCAAAGGTCGGCGTATCTGCAAGGAGCACTAGAACCTCGTTCCCTGCTGCTGCAGCACGATCAAGCAATTTGTCACGTAGTTCATCCTCGGCAGGATGATAAAGCTGGAACCATGCGTCACCCTCTGTGATCTCGGCAATCTTCTCAATACTGGCTGTTCCCACCGTGCTGAGGATAAAGGGGATGTTGTGCGCCTTGGCAGCAGCTGCGAGAATCTCACAGGACTTTGGCCACATCAGGCCTTGCAGACCGACAGGTGCAATACCGAAGGGTGCATCATAGGTCTTGCCAAAGAGCTCTGTTTCCTGGCTAGCACCCTTGTAATCCCTTAGGTAGTATGGCTTGAGCTGCACCTCCCGTATATCGCTGGTGTTGCGACGGAGGTTGACTTCGGAAAAGCAGCCTCCATCAAGGTAATCGTATGCAAAGCCAGGCATGCGGCTCTTTGCTTTGGCCATGAGGGCCTCTACGGAGGGATAGTTTGAGTTAAATGACATATTGATCGTGGTTAGGTGTATGGCAGAGGTGCAGGTCCATTCATTGTGACCTTGGTCTTATCCATAGAGTGGGCCGTAATTTTCGCAAGCCCGGAAATCAGCTCCCTCAAGGCCATCTGTGCCATGCGCGTTCCATGAGGACGGGCGGAAGATGCGATCCTCACTGACATTGTGCATGTAGACCGGGATGCGCAACATGGATGCAAGCGTAATCAGATCAGCACCAATGAGACCATAGCTCATGACACAGTGGTTGGCTCCCCAGTTGTTCATCACTGAGTAAGTGTCACGGAAAGCCCCCTTGCCCGTGATCGTTGGACAGAACCATGTGGTTGGCCAGGTCGGGTTGGTGCGCTCGTCCAGCACGTTGTGCACCTCCTCGGGAAGCTCAACAGTAACCCCTTCGGCAATCTGCAATGCCGGCCCAAGCCCCTTGACCAAATTCAAGCGCGCGATCGTAGCGGGCATACCTCCCTTGGTTTTATAACGTGTACTCAGACCTCCGCCTGGGAAGTATTCGGTGATGGATGGGTGCCATGTGGTTGCATCCAAACAAGCCTGCATTTCATCATCGGTGATTTCCCAGTGAGGTTTCATGGCTGGTTTGCCGTCCCTGGTCATCTGGCCCGTACCATCGAGGGCAGCAGGCCCGGAGTTGATCAAGTGAAGCAAACCGTCCGCGGCGGCACCGGAGAGTTCATGCCCGGAGACCCGCTTGACCGCATCGGGGGACCAGTAGGTACGCAGGTCAGCAAATATTTGTGCTGTGTTGGTTAGCAAGTTACCAAAGAGCATGGTCACTGCATTGAGCGCATCGTTTTCGGTGGCAAATTGATAGGGAGCGCGCTTACCATTCCAATCAAAGGAAGTGGTCAGGATGGCCTCCATGAAGTCGCCGTTGGGATAGTGATCCGTCCACTGACGCTGCCCCTGGAAACCGCCGCAAATGGCATTGCGGCCGAGGGCCTCTTCTCCATAACCCATCTCAGCAAGCTTGTCGTTACCCACCATCAGGTCACGGGCGATGAGCGCCATCTTCACGGATGTTTCCCACTCCTGATCGATGTGTTCACGGGAACGTTGGGTCTCAGGTGAGTTGTAATCCATACCCTCGGGACAGTTTTCCTTCACCCATGCGAGCGCCTTCTCATATTCCTCGTGATCATAGATGCCCCGGTCAATCCTGCGTGCAACCTCCGTCATGTCAACAGCCTCAACCCGGATGCCCAGGTAACCTTGGAAGAAATCCGGATCCACCACAGATCCTGCAATACCCATTGAAGTTCCACCCAGTGACAAGTAGGACTTACCTCGCATGAGGGCCACCGAGATACCTGCCCGGCAGAATGCGAGGATCTTGTGAGCCACATCATCAGGGATACTTGTGTCGGTGGACTCCATGACATCGCGTCCATAAATACCAAAGGCCGGAAGACCTTTCTGGGTGTGCCCTGCGAGGGCAGCTGCAAGGTAAACCGCTCCGGGACGCTCCGTACCATTAAAACCCCAGACTGCCTTGGGTGTGTGGGGATCCATGTCCATGGTTTCGGATCCATAACACCAGCATGGAGTCACCGTGAGGGATACGCCCACATTTTCCTTTCTGAACTTGTCAGCACAGGCAGCCGCCTCAGCCACACCACCAATGCAGCTGTCTGCAATGACACACTGTACCGGGGAGCCATCAGGATAGCAAAGGTTCTCAGAAATGAAGGCCGCTGTTGCCTTGGCCTGATTCATCGTCTGGTCTTCCAGAGACTCACGCACGCCGCCTAGACGGCCATCGATTGTGGGGCGTATGCCAATTTTAGGCATGTTTTCTTTATTGAATACGGTTTTCATAAAAGTTGTTAGATTGGATGAATGATCGTTTTTATCAGGCGCTGGATACCAACTATACTTCGATAAGCTTGAGAAACTTCTGATAGGGTTCCTGCCAGTCCGCGGATGACTTGGGAGTGTAGGTGACCGTATCCATTGAGGCTTCTACCAACGCGCGCCCCGCAGTAATATCCTCTAAATCACCAGTCGCAACCATTTGTGTAATAATATTTCCACAGGAGGTGGCCTCAACCGGCCCGGCAATAACCGGAATACCCAGGGCATCCGCGGTCGCTTGCGCCAGGAGCTCATTTTGAATACCACCACCGCCTGCATGCAGTTTATCGAAGCTTCTGCCGGTTCCCTTCTCAAGAAATTCGATCACCTGTCGGTATTTGAGCGCCAGACTCTCTGTTGCCACTCGCAGCAGCTGCCCCTTGCTCTTGGGAACTACCTGCCCGGTCCTTTCGCAAAAATCCATGATTTTCTGAGGCATGTCGCCGGGGGTTGAAAAAACATTGTCATTGGGATCGATGTAAGCAGTGTGAGGCTGTGCCTCCTCCGCAAGGCGCGCCAACTCGGCGTAACTCATCTCCTCGCCGTGCTCGGCCCAATAGCGGCGGCATTCCTGAATGATCCACAGGCCTGAGACGTTGTGCAACAGGCGCGTCGTTTTGTTGACCCCGCCCTCGTTGGAAAGCCCGGCCTCGAGTGCTTCGGCTGAGACAACCGGCGTCTCTGATTCCACACCAAGAATCGACCAGGTGCCCGATGAAAGCCACAAGCCACCTCGCTCCATGGGCAAGCCGGCAACAGCTGATGCGGTGTCATGGCCCGCGGAAGCCACCACTTTCACCTCATGGGAAATTCCGGCTTTCTCCGCCACTGCATCGGTCAATGGTCCCAGGACCGTACCAGATGACACGATGTTACCGAACATCCTGCTCGGCAAACCGAGAGCCTCAATCACATTCCATGCCCAGTCACGCTCAATGGGATTGTAGAGCTGGCTTGTGCTGGTTACCGACCTCTCGTTGGCCTGAACGCCACTTAGCCAATAAGCAAGAAGATCAGGTGTAAAGAGCAGGCGATCTGCGATTTCAAAACAGGGGTTCTCCTTCACCGACTCAGCCAGTAAATGCAAACTGGTGTTGTAGAATGCGGGCTGCACCCCTGTACTGGCATACACATCCTCCACGGGAATACGGGAGTTCATTTCCTCCTGCATCCCCTCAATACGGGGGTCACGATACTGTCGATGCCCCCCTAGCAAGTTGCCCTGTTTGTCCAGCAACGCGCAATCGCAGCCCCACGTATCTGCTCCAATCGACACAATCGCCTCCCCGTATTTGTCAGCCGCCTTGTGCAGACCTTCCTGAATGGACTCAAACAAACCGATGGTATTCCAGTAGCAACCACCATTGATCTCGACACCGTTGTTCGAAAAACGATGAATCTCCTCCAACCGGAGGGTACTGCCATCATGGATGCCGGCCACGAGACGGCCGGATCCTGCTCCTAGGTCGATTGCGATGTAAACTTGCATGATTTCGTTTTTGCTGTGTTTCTCTTCGTTTTTTTGGAATTAAAGTCAAGCTTTGATGATATCCACCCCCATATTCTTCAAGGATTCAAGTATTCCTGCGTCTGCCTCCTTGGTAGTCACCAGGGTGGTGAGCTGGGAGCACTCGGCAAAAAAGAAGGCGGAACGGGCTCCGATTTTTGAATCATCAGCCAGCAAGCAGACATCCTCGGCTGCAGCAATAACGTGCTCCTTGAAAGCGGCCTGCCTGGAATTACCCTCACTCACACCCCTCTCGAGATCGAGCCCGCTACCTGAGAAAAACATGCGGTGAATGTTGTAACGATGCAATGTTCGCTCTGCAACCAATCCAATCATGGACCTCGAGCGACGCTCAAACAACCCCCCCGTGCAGATCAGATCAATATTCTCAACACCTGCAAGAGCCTCAACGACATCGAGGGCATTGGTAATCACTGTGAGGTGAAAGCTTGGTAAATACTGGGTAATGGTGAGTGCCGTGGAGCTTGCATCAATGAAAATCGTTTCCCCGGGCTGAATTCTCGTTGCTGCCGCCTTCGCTATTGCGCTCTTGGCTTCGCGATTAATCAACTGCCTCTCCGTAAGTGAAAGTTCACGAATCACCCGCTTGGACGGAATCGCTCCACCGTGCGATCTTACCAGGAGACCCTGCTGCTCGAGCTGCTCAAAATCCTTGCGGATCGTCTCGTCAGTGACATCGAGCTCCGCGGCCATGTCTTTGGTTCTCAGGGATCCGCGATCCTTGAGTGCCTCGAGTATCTGATTGTGTCTCTCTGCGGCTAACATGGGAAAATGACTGAAAAACAACCCAAACCTATGAATCTGGATTTTTTTTGATTTATTTTTGTTTTCTTTGTTTTTTCTTTGTTTTTGATTGACCTGTCAACACTATCATGCAAAAAAGAACCCGTCAGCCACAAAAATTTATGTCGTCTCCTCAGCAAAACAGCGTCCCCCGAGCAGTCATCGAGCATATGGTTCGTGAGCAAGTATACAACAAAATGGGACTCCCCTTGCCCGAGCAAGCCAAAGCACCCAAAGGGCTCGTTGTAAACATTAGTGCCAGACACTGTCATTTGACGCAGGAAGCAGTGGAGGTTCTCTTCGGGCCGGGTCACCAGCTCACACCTAACAAGTGGCTCTATCAGGAAGGCGCCTACGCAGCCAAGGAATCAGTAACGCTCATCGGACCACGTAGCCGTGTCATTTCCAATTTGCGCATCCTCGGCCCTTGTCGTGATCTCAACCAGGTTGAACTCGCATTCACAGATGCCATTTCTCTGGGCTTTGACATCCCTATCCGCATGTCGGGCGATGTTGCCGGAACCCCTGGCTGCATGCTCATGGGGCCCAACGGATACTTCAAAATGGACGAGGGAGTCATCCGCGCCCAACCCCACGTGCACATGCACCCTGACGATGCTGCTTTCTATGGAGTGAAGCACCTCGACACCATGAAGATGAAGGTCCATAGCCCTTGCTCGGTAACCTTCGACAACATCGTCGTTCGCGTTGACGAAAGCTTCAATCTGGAGGCTCACATTGATACCGATGAGGGTAACGCATGCGGACTCCGTCCAGACACCTTTTGTGAGCTCATCAAGTGATGAACCTCGCACAACACCACTAACCCACAACTAACAAACACAACCCAACAATACCATGAGCAAAGCACTCGGAATGATTGAAACCAAAGGCTACGTCGGCAGCGTAGAGGCCGCGGATGCGATGGCCAAAGCCGCCACCGTCGACGTTTGCAAACAAGTACAAATCGGAGCGGGATTCCTTACCATCCTGATCCAAGGAGATGTCGGCAGCGTTAAAGCTGCTGTTGACGCTGGAGCAGAAGCAGCCGGCCGCGTAGGTGAACTCGTAAGCGCCCACGTAATCGCCCGCCCTGCCCCTGAGCTCCTCAAGCAATTTGATCTCTAATCTGACAGGAAATCTTTCAGAACAACTATAAACCAAATATTACCATGGCTAAAAAAGCACTCGGAATCATTGAAACGAAAGGACTTGTATCCCTGATCGAAGCATCAGACGCCGCCATCAAGGCAGCCGATGTCACCATGACTGGCTGGGACAAGATCGGCTCCGGTCTGGTCTGCGGATTCTTCACCGGTGACGTTGCCGCTGTCAAAGCTGGTGTCGACGCTGGCGCGGAAGCAGCTTCACAGGTTGGCGAAGTCAACTCTGTCCTCGTCATTCCACGCCCACACGATGACCTCGGTCAAATGGGGCCTTGGATTGCCTAACATCAACCCGGCAGTCAACGACTCTCAATAATCATGCATATCCTCATCGCCAACCTCGGCTCCACATCATTTAAATACCGCCTCTATGAGATGGACGGTAAGAAGGGTGTTGTCATTGCTTCAGGCGGTTATGAGCGGGTGACTGATTATGCAGATGTCATCAATCAGGCTCTGGCCGAGCTCATCGACCAGGGTAATCTGAGTTCAACCAGCGACATCGATGCCGTTGGTTTTAAAACCGTGCTCGGTAAAGATCTGAGCGGTTGTGTGGATGCTGATGATCAAGTCATCAATGCGCTCGAGGGCTTCCGTGAGGTAGCCCCGGCGCATAATCCTCCCTATGCTGAGGGTATCCGCCAGTTCCGTCAAATCCTGCCCGATGCCCGGCTCGTAGCCCTTTTTGAAACAGCATTCTACCAGTGGGTTCCGCAAGCGGCCTCTCGCTACGCCATCCCCAAGGCATGGCATGACGCAGGCATTCGCCGCTATGGATTTCACGGAGCCAGTCATAAATATGTCGCGGAACGCTCAGCCGAGCTGATGGGTCGTGAGGACGTGGCTGAATCTGTGCGCGGCCTTTACATCAACGGCCCGCAGGATATTTCCGGTGAGCCACTGCGTGTGGTCTCCTTCCATCTGGGCGGCAGCAGCTCTGTCACGGGCATTCGTAATGGCATTGCCATCGGCACGAGCATGGGGTTCTCTCCGCAAAGCGGGCTGCCACAAAACAATCGTGTCGGAGACCTCGACTCCGGAGCCCTGCCCTATGCCACCAAGGCTTTAGGTATTAGCATGGAGGAAGCAGAGCGCCAACTCACCAAGGAATCAGGCCTGCAAGGTGTATCCGGAGTCAGCAATGATCTGCGCGACATCTGCGATGCAGCCGAAAGCGGCAACAACGACGCCCAACTCGCTCTGGACATGCTTGTCAATTCCGCACGTCACTGGGCATCCAGCTACCTCTTCGAGCTCGGTGGACTCGATGCCCTCGTCTTCACGGCTGGAATTGGCGAAAACAATCCCTGGCTGCGGACCGCGATCTGCGCCGGATTGGAAAACTTCGGTGTCGAAATCGATGAAGAGAAAAACGCCGCCTGTATGGCAGACGAAGTAATCATCAGCTCTGAAAAATCCAAAGTTAAAATCATGGTCATACCCGCCAACGAGGAACTTGTTCTCGCGCGTGAGGTATACCGCAAAGTAAGCTGATCAATCCCAGCTACTCTTTCCCTGTCTAAAATTTTCTACCCAACCCAACAAACAAACTAACAACAAACCAAACAATACCATGGCTATACAAGCAATAGGAATACTCGAAACCCGCGGCCTCGCAGGCCTTGTTAATGGCACTGATGCCATGCTCAAAGCTGCAAATGTGAAGCTCGCAGGCCCCATGCGCCAAATCGGAAGCGCGATGTGCAACGTTGTCATTGAAGGTGACGTCGCCGCTGTTAAAGCTGCTATCGATGCTGGCGCCTCCGCTGCAGAACAAATTGGTGAAGTCCTCAGTGCTCACGTCATCGCACGTCCTGACGCCTCTACCGCCGATGTACTGCCCAAGCGCGCTGCCGCTGCCAAGAAGTAAGACGCCTTGCTGGCCTCTGACGTCCAGCAAATCCGTCTTGCGATTGGCACTTGCCGTGTCTCGTTTCATTCATCATCCAGACCACTACCATGTTTCTTGCAGAAGTTATCGGACAAGTCGTAGCGACTAAAAAA
The DNA here is from genome assembly GCA_964463855.1 of uncultured Verrucomicrobiales bacterium. GTDB lineage: Bacteria > Verrucomicrobiota > Verrucomicrobiia > Verrucomicrobiales > Akkermansiaceae > Oceaniferula. The sequence goes on from CAYXEC010000050.1 coordinate 9,989, forward strand.
GACGACAGCATGCAGGGCAAAAAGCTGCTTTTGCTGCGCCCTCAGCTTGTAGACGAAAACAACCCCGCTGCATTCCGCAATGGGATGAACACCATCGTTGCTGTGGACAATGTGGGTGCAGGCGAGGGAGATCTGGTGATGTTTTGCCAGGGCAGCTCTGCTCGTCAGGCTGCCGGCCTCAAATTGTTGCCCGTAGATGCAGCCGTTATTGCTATTATCGACAGCGTCGATGTCCTGGGCAAAAAAATATTCAAGAGTAACTAATACCAATCCCAACCCTTCAAGCAGTGAATACCATCGATCAAGATACCCTACGCAATGTTGTTGAAAACGTCATTCAACAACTTGGCAACCCGCCAGCTTCATCAGCGGCTGCATCTGCTGCCCCCGCACCAAAACCTGTGGCTGCACCGTCTTCTGATGATTGCGCCAAGGCTCCCGGCATAGGTGGTAAGCATGGTGTCTTCGCCCACGTCTGCCAGGCATCTGAAGCTGCCCACAATGCCTTCCTTAAACTCAAGGAGCTCGGCATTGAAGGCAGAAAACGTATTATTGAAATCGTCAAGGAAACCTGCATTGCCAATGCCGAGCCATGGGGCAAGTTCGAGCTTGATGAAACCAAAATCGGGCGCCTTGACCATAAGATTGAAAAACTCCAAATTGTGGGACATGTCCCTGGAGTTGAGTGGTTGGCACCTAACGCAATGAGTGGGGACAACGGCATTACTCTCGAAGAATATGCCCCCTTTGGTGTGATTGGTGCAATTCTCCCGGTCACGCACTCTGTTCCCACTTTGACAGGTAATGTTATCAGCATGGTGGCAGCAGGTAACGCAATCGTGTTCAACCCGCATCCTGGTGGAGCCAAAAGTGCCGTAATGGCAACCCGCGCCTACAATCAGGCGATCGAACGTGAACTTGGTATTGATAACCTCATCTGCACGATCGAAGAGCCCACCATCGAGACCTTCGAGAAAATCTGCAAGAACAAGCACATTGCCCTTATGGCCATCACCGGTGGCCCTGCCGTGGTTGAAGCTGCGATGAAGTCCGGCAAACGCTCCGTCTGTGCCGGACCGGGAAATCCCGTTGTCGTGGTGGATGACTCCGCCAATCTGGACAAGGCCGCAACCAACATCATTGCTGGGGCCGCATTCGACAATAATCTGCTCTGTATTGGAGAAAAATCCGTCTTTGTAGTCGACTCAGTCTTCGAGCCATTCATGCAAGCCATGGAAAGGGCTGGAGCCACACGTTTGAATGCGCAGCAAGTTGATAAACTCACCAGCGTTGCCTTTGATATCACCACGGGCGCCGGCGGCTGTGCCCAGGCGGCACTGAACCGTGACCTCATTGGGGTGGATGCCTCCATCCTTGCCGGGCATGCAGGCGTCAGCTCAGCTGGCAAGACAGACCTTGTCTTCGGCGAAACCGATGCTGACCACCCCTTTGTGCAAAAGGAGCAGATGATGCCCATGCTGCCCATCGTCCGTGTGTCTGACTTCAAGACAGCCGTTGAGCTCGCCAAGGAAGCAGAGCACGGATACCGCCACTCTGCGGTCATCCACTCCACCAATGTAGACCACATGACCCACATGGCCAAAGAGATGGATACCACCATTTTTGTCAAAAACGGCTCATCTGTTGCCGGACTCGGCCTTGGAGGTGAAGGATACCTCAGCTACTCGATTGCGACTACAACGGGAGAAGGCATCACCACCCCCAAGACCTTCACCCGCATCCGCCGCTGCGTCATGGTTGAAAACCTGCGCATTATCTAAATTTTCACCATTCACCTCTAAAATGCTTCACTGCCAGGTTGTTGGAAATGCAGTTGCCACGGCGAAACACCACTCGCTGGATGGCTTCAAGATGCTGCTTTGCCAACAGCTCGATGCAGACCAAAAGCCCTCCGGCACGCCTTTTGTCGCCATCGACTTGTTTGGCGCTGGCATGCACCAGAAGGTTTTTGTGAGCACTGATGGCATAGGAGCGCGTGACATTGTTCACGATCAGACCTCCCCCATTCGCATGTTCATCCAGGGAATCATTGATTAAATCATATGCGTATCGGCCATGTCATTGGAAAAGTCACAACCAACGTCCAGGAAGAAGCCTTCCGGGGTGGTCGCTGGCTGGTCATCAATCCTGTCGACACCGAACAACTCAACACCTGCATTGAACAACAGCCCGGTCTCACCAAGCAACCATCCCTGGTCATCTATGATAACATCGGGGCTGGCCTGGGGGATATCGTTGGCTTTGTGGAAGGAGCAGAGGCCACGGCTCCCTTTGCTGGCCCCACACCCATCGATGCGATCAGCCTCGCCATCTTTGATACCCTTAACTACGTAGCACCAGCTCAATAACCATACTCTAATACCATGAAGAAAGTTTACACGGCAAAAGACATCAAGGAACTCGTTTCACGGGGAGCTTCCCTGGAGAGTATTCCAGCTGGAACGATTCTAACGCCATCAGCCAAGGATGCCCTCAGAGAACTGGGCGGAAGCCGGATCTCTGGACAAGACGCTTCAAGAAAGACTTCTGATCGTTTCCCTCCGCTTCCTCCCGGAGTCCCTACAGTTCCACCTGAACCCGTGGTTCCAAGCATGGAATACAACTGGGTCGAAGGCGAGGACCCCACCAATCCGGAGGAAATCCAGAGATTCTTCCACTCTCCTGAGATCATGAAACTCAAGGATGAGATGATCCGCACAGCACGCAAAATGTGGCAACGCAACATGGTCGATGGCAACGGTGGCAACATCACCGTTCGTGTAGGTGATAACCTCGTGCTCTGCACCCCCACTCTCCGCTCAAAGGGAGAGGTTATGGCAGACGAGATTGCCCTCATTGATCTGGATGGCAACCAGAAGGCTGGATGGCGCAAGCGCACCAGTGAGGCAAATACCCACCTCGCCATCATGAAGGTTCAGCCCAAGGCGAAGAGTGTGATCCATGGACACCCTCCTTACTCCACGGCTTTTGCGGTCGCCAATGTGGAGCCGCCAACTTGCCTTTGTTCAGAGGTAGAGGTTTTCACCGGTGCCATCCGTCTGGTTGAATACCATACACCTGGCAGCAAGGAAATCTGTGATGCCGTGGCTAAAATCGGCAAGGATAACCCCGCCATTCTGCTCGCCAACCACGGTGTCATGGCATGGGGTGGTGATGTCGAAGACGCCTACTGGAAAATGGAGAATATGGAGACTGCCTGCCAGACAATCTGGGTCGCAAGCCAGCTCAACGGAGGCAAACTCCCCACCATTCCTTCGGACAAAATGCGCGAGATTTTCGACATCCGCAAATCCATTGGCATGGAGGATCCTCGCGAGGGCCTCAAGGAATGTGAGCTTTGCCAGAATGACAGTTTCCAACCCGGTGCTTTCTGTGAGGTCGCCCCGGCAACCAAGGATGTTGGCTCCAGCCTCAACGCCGAGGCGGAGAAAATTGTCAAGCAGCTCACGGACGAAATCGCCGCCAAGCTAAGCTGATACATTCAGCTTCACAACCAATCATCCAAAGCACGTATAAACTCATGAAACAAGTCTACACAGCCAAACAAATTGAGGATCTCATTGCCGTAGGTCAGGGTGTTGACTCGTTACCATCAGATGCGGTTCTCACCCCCTCCGCCAAAGATTATCTCAGGGAGTTGGAAAACCCGGGCTTCGGCACCCACAGACGGGAGCATGAATTCGAAGAACCCAGCCTTCCCGACTATGAGTATAAATGGACTCCGGGCAGCGACCCCAAAACCCAGGGTGAAATTCTGGACTTCTTCTATTCACCCGAGATTCATGTGCTCAAGGAACGCATGTGTGACCTGGGAAGGCGGATGTGGCAGCGCAACTACACCGATGGCAACGGTGGCAATATGACCATCCGTGTCGGTGACAATCTCGTTCTCTGCACCCCCACCCTCATTTGCAAGGGATTCATGAAGCCCGAGGACATGTGCCTGGTAAATCTTGACGGCAAGCAGCTTGCCGGCAAGCGGCCACGCACGAGCGAATGCATGACGCACCTCGCCATCATGAAGCGCCAGCCCAAGTGCAAGGCTGTTTGCCACTCTCATCCTCCGCATGCCACGGCCTTTGCTGTTGCCGGAGTGCGCCCTCCCCTTTGCATGATTCCTGAGGCCGATGTCTTCCTGGGCGAGATCGGCATGGCCCCCTATCGCACTCCCGGAACACCTGACGTAGCTGATATTGTCGGCGAGACAGGCGTTAAACACATGTCTGTGCTCATGCTCAACCATGGGGTCATCACTTGGGGCGATCACATCGAGGAGGCCTACTGGCGCATGGAGAACACCGAGGCCCTTTGCCGAACAGTCTGGGTAGCTACCCAGCTCAACAATGGCAAAATGCTCACCATGACAGATGAGCAAGAACGGGATCTCATCGAGATCCGCAAAGCCCTCGGCATGGAGGATCACCGGGAACACCTCCCCAATGACCAGCTCTGTAACAACGATCAATTCAGGCCAGGTGTCCCCTGCAACTGCAAGTAACCGGCCAAATCTTTCCGATCTGAAAAATATTAACAACCAACCTAATAGAATACCATGAAAGCAACTATTATCGGCGGTGGCGGCCGCGTAGGCTCCAATGCCGCCATTTGTCTCCAGTGTGCGGGAATCGTCTCAGAAATCCAAATTCTGGATGCCAATCAGGATCTTGCAGACGGCGAAGCCCTCGACCTGCTCCACGGCGCATCCTGCCTGCACGACCAACGCATCTACTCAGGCGACTACAATCGCGCAGCCGACTCCGACATCTTCATTATCACCGCCGGACTGCGTCGCAAGCCTGATGAAAGCCGTTTGGACCTCATCAACCGCAACGTCGGTCTCTTTTCCCAGATTCTCAACAGCATTAAGACAGCCGGCTTGAAGCAGGATGCTATCGTCTTTGTTGTTTCCAACCCTGTGGATATCCTCACGCACCTCGCTGTGAGTTTCCTTGGGCTTCCCCCTGCCCAGGTGATCGGTCTCGGCACCATGCTCGACACCGCCCGCTTCCGCTCCCTGATTGCCAAC
>CAYXEC010000051.1:0-15007 GCA_964463855.1 uncultured Verrucomicrobiales bacterium
GCCCCCGCGCGCGCCAGCTCGCGGTTGATGCCCACATGATCACCGTGCACGTGGAGGCTGACCACGATGTTTCGTCCACCCTCAAGCGCATCCGTGATGCCGGGAAGCAAGCGGGTCTGGCGCTCAATCCGGCAACGTCGATGGAAGAGGTCGAAGCTTATCTGGATCAGATTGACCTGCTTCTGTGCATGACCGTGGTTCCGGGCTTTGGCGGCCAGTCCTTCATGCAGGAAGTCATGCCCAAAGTCGAACAGGCCGCCAGCTGGCGCAAACAACGCGGCCTTGGCTATCACATTGAGGTGGATGGCGGCATTGACCGTGAAACCGCGGTCCATGCCAAGGCCGCGGGAGCCAATGTCCTGGTTGCCGGTTCCTCCACCTTCAAGGCCAGCGACATGGCGCAAGCCATTGAGGCCATCCGTACTGCCTAAGGGGCCTAAGGGGCCTGAAGGGCCTAAGGGACCTGAGGGGCGATGGATGATGATTGCCCGAATTTCTGACGTGTAATGCACGTGTTCCATGGTTAAAAAACAGACGTGATGAGCTCCGCAAACACATCCGACCTACCCCATGCTCTTGGCCAGTTTTTGCGTGCTGACCAGATCTCCACAGCCGCGGAAGTCCTCGCGGAGCACGCCTCGGACAAATGGCATGCCTCCAGCTTGCCCGATGTGGTGGTATTTCCGGAATCTGCCCAGGACGTCGCGGCGATTATCAAGTATGCCGCCAAACACAGCGTCCCGGTCTACACCCGTGCCTCAGGCACCGGGCACACCGGTGCCTGCGTTCCCGTGCAACATGGCATCCTCGTGTCCATGATGAGGATGAACAAGATCCTCGAGATCAGCCCCTCCGATGGTGTCGCCATCGTGCAGCCGGGGGTGCTCACCGGCGAGCTTCAGCAGGCTGTGCGTGAGCATGGCTGGTATTACCCACCGGATCCGGCTTCACTCAAGGAGTGCAGCATAGGTGGCAATGTCGCTACCAACGCAGGCGGTCCACGCTGCCTCAAATACGGGGTCACCAAGCAGTATGTCCTTGGCCTGGAGACCGTGCTCGCGTCGGGTGAAATTTTACGCAGCGGTGGCCGCTGCCACAAGAACTCCACCGGCTTTGACCTGTCGTCCCTGATGGTGGGCTCGGAAGGCATGCTCGGCATCATCACTGAAATCACTCTCCGCCTCATTCCCCATCCACATGCCCGGGCCATGCTCGGTGCCTCTTTTGAGGACTTCGCGGCGGCGGCGGCGGCAGTTCAGGCCATCCTCGACTCAGGCACCCTGCCATCCGCCCTTGAAATCACCGACGGCTTTACCATGGCCGCGGCCCGTGACTACCTCGGTAGTGACAAACTCCCGCCCGGGGATGCCTACCTGATGGTCGAGATCGACGGCAGTGAGGAAACCGTTTCCCGGGAGCTTCAGAGTCTGCACACGTTTCTGGGCGGGCAGGGAGCACTGCGGATTGACGAGGCCCCGGATGAGGCCAGCTGTGAGCGCATCTGGCAACTGCGCCGTGATTTCTCCTACTCGCTCAAACACACCGGGCTGACCAAACTCAACGAAGACATCGTCGTGCCGCGCTCCAAGCTCGTCGACCTCGTCAACTTTGCCGCCTCCCTGCAGCAGGAAACCGGCATACCTGTTGCATGCTTTGGCCACGCCGGGGATGGCAACATCCACACCAACCTCATGGTGGACAACTATGATGATCCCGACACCAGGCAAAAGGCCGATGCAGCCCTCGACAAGCTTTTCACCTGGGTCATCGACAACGGAGGCATCATCTCCGGCGAGCACGGAATCGGCCTCGCCAAGAAACCCTGGATACGACAGGCACTTGGCAACACCGCCATGAAGCTACACCATGATATCAAGCAGGCTCTTGACCCCAAGGGCATCCTCAACCCCGGCAAGTTTCTGGATTAGATTCACTCCTGAAATTCATCCCCTTCCCTTTTCCTTAGAATGAGCTCACGCCAAGACGCAAACACTCCAGCAATGAACACGCAAGCTTTGCGCCTTGGCGTCTTGGCGTGACACACTTCCAACAAGCATGGACGATCTCTTCTCACACGCCGCCAAGGGGCAGCCTGATTCCAGTGAGCCGGAACAGCGCATTGCCGAGCTCAGCAAGCAGCTCGAGCACCACAACAAGCTCTACTACCAGGATGCCGAGCCTGAGATCAGTGATGCCGAGTATGATGCCCTGATGAACGAGCTCAAGAAGCTCGAGGCCAGCCACCCCTCACTGGTCAGAGCAGACTCCCCCACCCAGCGCGTCGGCGGCGCTCCTCTCGAGCACTTTGAGCAGATCAAGCACCTCGTCCCCATGCTCTCCATTGAGGATGTTCACGAACTCAAGGATGAGGAATTGAAGCAGCTGAGCCAAGTAGGAGCGTGCAAGGCGAACAATCTCCGTGACTGGTATGAGCGGCTGGCCAAAAACCTCGGCGCAGACCATGTGCCGGTCACCATTGAGCCCAAGATCGATGGCGTTGCCGTCTCCGTGGTTTACCGCGATGGCCTGCTCGACTACGCCCTGACCCGTGGGGATGGCACCACAGGCGACGACATCACCCGGAACATCAAGACCATCAAGTCCATCCCACTGCGCCTGCCGGATGGGGCCCCCTCGCTCTTTGAGGTGCGGGGCGAGGTGTTCATGCCCAACGAGGCATTCGCCAAACTCAACGAACAGCGTGACGAGGCTGGCGAACCCGCCTTTGTCAACCCGCGCAACGCGACTGCCGGAACCCTGAAACAGCTCGATTCCAAACTGGTCGCCGCGCGCCCGCTGAACTGTATTTTCCACTCCTACGGCAGTGTCAAAAATGCCCCCTATGGTACCGTGGATGAGTTTCAGCAAACCCTCAAGGGCTACGGCCTCAAGGCCAGCAAATGGTTTGAACAGGCCTGCGACGTGGATGAGCTGCTGGCAGCTATCGCCAAACTCGACGAGGATCGCCACCACTTTCCCTACGCCACCGATGGCGCGGTCATCAAAGTCCGCGACATTGACCTGCATCAGCAACTCGGGGCCACCTCCAAACACCCCAAGTGGGCCTGCGCCTACAAGTTCCTACCCGAGCAAAAGGAAACCCTGCTACGGGACATCACCATCCAGGTCGGACGCACCGGAGTCCTCACACCCGTGGCCGAGCTCGATCCGGTCTTTGTCTCGGGCACCACAGTCTCGCGTGCCACCCTGCACAATCAGGATGAAATCGACCGCAAGGACATCCGCATTGGTGACACCGTCATTATTGAGAAAGCCGGGGAGATCATCCCCGCCGTAGTTAAGGTCGTCACTGCAAGGCGACCAGCGGACAGCGCGCCATTCAATCTTCACGACTTCGTCAACGGCCAGTGCCCCTCTTGCTCGGGACCAATCGAGCAGGAGGAGGGCTTCGTTGCCTGGCGCTGCACCAATTTTGCCTGCCCAGCCCAGGCGGTGACCCGCATCAAGCATTTCGCCTCCCGCAAGGCTCTCGACATTGACGGGCTTGGAACCGCGGTCGCTGAAAAGCTGGTCGAAAATGAATTGGCTCACAGCACTCTTGAACTCTTCGATCTGAGGCAGGATGCCCTTGCCGATCTCTTGCTCGACCCTGCCAAGCTGGAAGGTGGCGAGAGCAAACCCCGGCGCCTCGGGGAGAAAAAAGCCGCGCTCATCATCAACTCTCTCAATGACAGTAAAGACGCGCCTCTCTCCAAATGGATCTATGCCATGGGCATTCCCCAGATCGGTGAGTCCGCAGCGCGCGAGATTGCCCGCCTGCACCGGGATCTCACCGAGGTTGCGTCCTCTCCGATCCTCCGGGATCTTGCCGAACTTCCCAACTTCGAGGATCTCACCGCCTCCAAGCGCAAAAAAGAAAACCACCCGCGTCTCGCGCAATACCAAATCGAAGCCGAGCTTGGACCCGTTGCCGCGCAACACATGGTTGACTTCTTTGCGAGCCTTGCCGGCCAACACGTGTTAGAAAAACTGGCCGCCCTCGGCATCAATCCCGAGTCCGACAACTACGACCCGGAAAAATCATCGGCCCAGTCCTCCGGCTCATTTATTGCAGGCAAGACATTTGTCATCACAGGAACACTCAGCAAACCCCGCCCCGAGTTCAAGAAGCTCATCGAATCCCTCGGCGGCAAGGTGTCCGGATCGGTATCCGCCAAGACAGATTTCTTACTCGCAGGTGAGAAGGCTGGTTCGAAAAGCGCCAAAGCGGAGTCCCTCGGGGTCACCATCCTCGACGAGGAGTCTTTCAGCTCCATGCTGTCGCCGAGTTAACATCTTGGCTTGCCTTAACTGGAAAAGAGGCCAATTTAGAGTTTCCTAGTTTGATGTGATAAGCCCTTGAAAACATCTCATACACAACCACATTCCAGCTATAACTTAATGAAATCGACCGTTAATAGGGTCCTGGGAAGGCCCGCTATGAGAATACTCATGCTCCTGATTTATTTCTGCTGTATGAGCTTAACTTCAGCGGAAGAAATTCCCGCCAACAACCCCGAAAGCTTCAGTCAGGAGGAACTGGCCTTCCGTGCCGGCAACATCATCAGGCAACGCTGCTTCGAGTGTCATGGACCTGATAAGCAGAAAGCGGATCTGCGTCTGGACCAGCAGAAATTCCTGAGCCAGCCCCTTTCCTCGGGATCAAGTCTGCTTCATACCGATCCGGAACAGAGCGAGCTGTACCAGAGAATCACTTCATCGGATCCTGATTTTCGCATGCCCAGTAATCGAGATCCACTTCCAGCCAAAGAAATCGAAATCTTGAAGCGCTGGCTGGAGGCTGGATTTCCATCCTACATCACAGAACCGGCAATTTGGGAGAGATTGCTCGAGGGGTGGGTGTCATGGGGAACTTCCATGCAACCCATCGCGGCGCCTATTGCAGCTTTACTATTCTTGTGGCTCATCCTTGGTCGGCTGGTGCGCAGCAAACCCATGGAAAGGCAAGATGGCTCCCACAGCTGGCGGCTTGTTGTCCACTGGCTTCATGGCCGCCCTGAATTGTTCATCCTTCTCGCTCTGACTTTGGGCTTTTGGCAGAAAGCGCAAATCGCTTCTTTGAGCGAGGAAAAAGCACTCACAGAGATAAAAACACGCGCGAAATTGCGCCAACCCGGCTCCCTCATACGGCCAGCACACCCACCACGTCTCGGCGGCACCTACTACCGCGGCAACGATGAGCGCAATCCGGAACTTTTCAACCAGGGGTTTTACTGCACCTGCATTTTTGAAGTCTATCTCACTCAGGGAGATCGCCGACTTGCATGGGGTGATCCAGTATCAGAAAATGCACCTCTAAAAATTGTAGTAGAAATCAAACGTGCACCATATGCCACACCAAGATTATTCAAAGACAAGCGCATGAACTGCATTGTTTTGACAGATTGGAACTCCCACGAAGACGGTAACCGGGTGGACTTATACAATATAAAAACCACTTCATTTGAAACGGCAGAATCAGGGGAGCACTGGATTGCAGAATACAACTTATCAAAGCTACCAGCTAGCCTCTCTGACCAGCTGAAAGGCAAATTGTATATTGCAGCTTCTGCGAGGGACACAGCCCACTACGGCATCAGCTATACCATCATCCTTGACAACGGAATGGTATCCAGGGAATCAGAGATTTGGATGGGTGCCATGTATTTCACAAATGATGTTGTAGTGCCGATTGGAAAAGAGATTCCCCTCGGTCAGTGGTTCGATTTTCGGCCCATGCCCATGATCGAAGGCGGCAACAGTAACGATCCCAAACTACTTGGCATTAATGAGCATCTCGACGCCGAAGCCAAGGGCAAAGAGCCCGCAAAAGAAAAGTGATCTTTCTCCCAATGCTGTAAGACCCCCCTCTTGTCCCCACCCACCACAAAATTCGCCCCACTAAGTTTTTGCCAAGTCCACCGCCTGTGGCATACTCCCGCCATGACAGGACGCCTTGCCGCCATCACCAGCCACGTAACCAGCCTGCTCGGCTTGCTGGCTGTTGTGATTCTAACAAGCTGTGGCGGTGGCGGCGGTGTTGGCTCCGTCAACGAGAACCACACGAACCGTGGATACAATCCTGGCGTTGGGCCCTTTGACAGCCAGGGCGACTATGTCGAGCGCTGGGCCAATGACAGGAGCAAAGGGCGCTGGTGGCGCAAGAGCATCATTATCGATCCGGTCGAGACCACCCCGGCAGTGGCATCCCGACCCACGGCAGTCGCTGCAGCTCCAACACCTGCACCCAGGCCACCCAGCACGGCATCCAGTCCCAAGCCCAAGCCACCGGTGGCAGCAGCACCCACCACCAAGCCGACACCCGCGGTCAAGGCGACACCTACGAGCAAGCCCCCCATCCGCCACACCATTGTCAAGGGTGACACCCTCTGGGGACTCTCTCGCAAGTATGGAACCACCGTAGACGCCATCCAGCGCGCCAACGGCCTCAAAGGCACGAACCTGAGAATTGGGCGCACGCTTCTCATTCCGAGATACTGAAGACCTTCCCCGCCAGAGACCTTGGATGGTGTCGGATGTCGGCTGGGTTCTCGCCGGTTTACAGACAGCAATTCCGCAAAAAGGCCCTGTGGATCACCAGAACGCTCAATTTTGAGGGTGAAATCCCTCCTCTTTTATACGTATTATTCTGCATGCAGCATTGTTCTGCCGCATTCACCCATGCCCAATATCACCATGCGTCTTCCAACTTCAAGCACCCACCTTTACCCCAAAATTTTCACTGCCTCAGCCATTGCCCTCTTGGCCTTGCCATGTCTGGCTCCTTGCGATCTGTCCGCCCAGAACAAGCCCAACATCGTGGTCATGCTCGCCGATGACATGGGCTATGGCGAGCTTCAGTGCCTCAACCCCAGGCGCGGCAAGATCAAAACCCCCCAGCTCGATGCCATTGCCGCCGGCGGCATGATCTTCACAGATGCCCACACGGGCTCCGCTGTCTGCACGCCGACACGCTACGGGCTGATGACCGGCCGCTACTGCTGGCGCACCCGCCTGCAAAACGGTGTGCTTACCGGGGGCAAATCGCTGATTGCCAGGGAGCGCCTGACCATGGCTAAAATGCTCAAGGAGCAAGGTTATCACACCGCCATGTTTGGCAAGTGGCATCTGGGCATGCTCTACAACGGCAAGGCCGACGGGAGTCCGAGAGTCCCAATCGGTGCCGTGGTCAGCGATGGCCCCATCGACGCAGGTGGTTTTGATGAGTTTGCTGGATTCCACCATGCCCGCCAGATGAATGTCTGGGTCGAGAACCAGAAAGTCACCGAGCATATTGAGGAAGTTGAGATGCTGCCGAAGTTAACCGCAGCGGCAGTAAGCTATATCAACGGGCGCAAAGACAAGCAGCAGCCTTTCTTTCTCTATGTGCCGTGGAATTCGCCGCACAGCCCGGTGGTCCCCAGCCCAGAGTGGCAGGGCAAAAGCGGGCTCAATGCCCATGGCGACTTCGTCATGCAGACCGACGACAGCTACGGCCGGATCGTCAAGGCCCTGCGGGAAAACGGCCTGCTGGAAAACACCCTGATCATCTGCAGCAGTGACAACGGAACCTCGCCCAGAGTCTCCGGCATCGACCAGCTTGAGAAAATGGGGCACTTCCCGAGCGGGGACCTGCGCGGCGCCAAGTCCGCCCTCTGGGATGGTGGTCACCGCGTGCCTTTCCTTGTTCACTGGCCGGCTGTGATCAAGCCCGGTTCCACTTGTGACCAGCTGGTCTGCATGACCGATGTGATGGCAACCTGTGCTGACATACTGGGTATTTCTCTTCCAGAGTCCGCTGCCGAGGACAGTGTCAGTTTTCTGCCCGCGCTCAAGGGGGAGCCGATTGTCTCCTCGCGGGCCGGAGTGATTCATCATTCCATCAGCGGGCATTTCTCTTACCGCATGGGCAAATGGAAACTACTGCTCTCCAAGGGATCCGGTGGATGGAGCAGCCCGACCGAGAAGCAGGTCAAGGCCGGAAGCCCGGAAGGCCAGCTCTACGACATGGAGGCTGATCTGGGGGAACAAAACAATCTTTACGAGAGCTACCCGGAAGTCGTCGCACGCCTGCTCAAGCAACTCGAGAACGATGTGGCCCGAGGCCGCAGCACGGGAACAGGCAGCGCGCAGAATGACACCAAGGAAATCGTGCTTTGGAAAAACCGCCGCCAGAAAAAAGACAAGGACTCTGCATTACCGTAAAGAAGTCCGGGCGGCCTTGCCCCGAGCAACTGGAGACAACCATCTACAGCACTTCTTGGTTGACTCGTAGCCATCCATAAAATACTGTTCTTTCGAACAGTATTTTATGGATCTTTCTGCCCTCTTTGTTGACTTTGATTCCTACTTCGCCTCCGCGGAGCAGCACATGCAGCCGCACCTGCGGGGCAAGCCGGTGGGCGTGGCTCCGGTACTGGCCGAGACCTCCTGCTGCATTGCCGCCAGCTACGAGGCCAAGGCACACGGCATCAAAACGGGGACCTTCATCCGTGACGCCCGCAAGCTCTGCCCGGGGATCCAGATCGTTGAGGCCCGGCCGGCCAAATATGTGGAACTCCACCACCGGCTTGTCGCCGCGGTGGAATCATGCATCCACGTGGAGGACGTGCTCTCCATCGATGAGATGTGGTGCTGGCTGCCCTACAACCTGCGTGAGCCGGCCACCGTGCACGACATCGGGCTGCGGATCAAACGCGCCATTCATGACCAGGTCGGCCCCTGGATCAAGGGCTCGGTGGGAGCCGCGCCCAACCGCTGGCTCGCCAAGATGGCATCCAAGATGCGCAAGCCGGATGGCCTGTTCATTATTGAGGCCGGGCAGCTGCCGGAGGTCCTCTACGAGCTCGAGCTACGCGACATTCACGGCGTGGGTCGTGCCATGGAGCTGCGCCTGCACGCCCACGGCATTCACGACGTGCGCAGCCTGTGTCACTCCAGCCGCAAGCAGCTCCACACGGCCTGGGGCGGCATTGAGGGGGACCGCCTCTGGTTCCAGCTCCGCGGCAAGGAAATCCCGGGTGCCGAAACAGCCCGCCGCTCGGTTGGCCACAGCCACGTGCTCCCGCCTGACAAACGCCCACCGGAAGCCGCCATCTCGGTGTTACACAAGCTCACCCAGAAAGCCGCCCAGCGTCTGCGTAGCCACGACATGCTGGCGCAGAGTTTTTTCATCTCACTGCGTTACCTGCGTGGTGGCAAGTGGGCCCATGAGTATTTTCTGGAAGCAACGGATGATTCCCTGGCGCTGGCACGTAGCGCGGCCCAAATCTGGAAACAGCGCCCTCATCACCATGAACATATCCTCAAGATATCCATGGTGCTGGGTCGTCTGGTTGCCAAAGCCAACTACACCCCTTCCCTGTTCCAGGAAGATGAGGGGGACAACAAACAAAGCGCGCAAAACCTGCAGACACTCAACGAATCCATGGATAAGCTGGTACAGAAATTCGGCAAGCAATCCATCTATCTGGGGGGTGCGCACAAGGCCATCGAGGCAGCTCCCATGCGGATCTCCTTTGGTCATATTCCCGACCTGGACATTGAAGACAACTAGCCCATCGGGTAGGGAATCTCGCGGCTGACCTCGTCGATTTTGGCCAGCACGTCATCATCCAGAGTCACACACGCGGCTGCAAGAATAGGATCGAGATGGTCCTCGTGGGATACCCCCACAATGGTCGAGGCCACGAAGTCGTGCTGCTTACTCCAGGCAGTGGCCATGGTGACCACATCCATGCCCGCCTCCCGGGCGATGGCGATCATCTTCTCCGTGGTGGCAAGGCTCCTCTCATTGACAAAGCGCTCTGCCATCGCTCGCTGGCGCGGCTCTCCATTCTGCAGGTAGCTGCTGAAGCGCGCGCCTTCGGGGTATTGACTGTGGTTGTATTTCCCGGTCAGCACTCCCCCGGCAAGTGGGCTGTAAGGCAAGAGGCTCACGTTCTCGCGGCGACACACCTCGGCAAGCTCATCTTCAAAGCGGCGGTTGTTGAGAGAAAAGTTGTTCTGGATGGTGTCGTAGCGGGTCAGGCCACAGCGCTCACTGGTCCATAGCGACTTCATCAGCCCGTAGGAGTCCTCATTACTGGTGCCGGTCACCCGCACTTTGCCCTCGGCGACAAGCTCATCGAGTGCCGCCAGTGTATCCTCGGCACGCATGCCGTGATCCGGCCAGTGTATCTGGTACAGATCAATATAATGCGTCTGCAACCTCCTGAGGCTGCCCTCAATGGCCTTGCGTATCTGGTGCCGGTCAATTGTGGCCTTGCCCCCACGCACCGGCGGATTGAACCAGCCATGCGCCGGTCCGGCAATCTTGGTGGCTATAATCAGGCTGTCCCGGTCCTTGGTTTTGAGCCATTCGCCCAGCCACTCCTCGGTGAGCCCTGCCAGCTCTGCGGTAGGAGGCACCGGGTAGACCTCCGCGGTGTCGAGGAAATCAATGCCCGCGTCCACCGCCTTGTCCATGATGCGGAAACTCTGTGCTTTGTCACACTGGGTTCCAAAGGTCATCGTGCCCAGGCAAATGTCGCTGACTACGATGCCGCTATTTCCAAGACGATTCTGCTTCATGAGATGATCATGACTTTCCCGCCAAGCTTGGCAAGCAAGAGTGATGATCGTTGAATGGGACCAAGTCCAAGCCCTCAGGCCTTGCCACCGTGTCGTCCCGGGAAGGTGAGCTCGGCAACGCCCGACTTGTCGAGATCGCCCAATCCTTCTGCAACCATTTTGCGATACTGGCCGATGGTGGCGGCATTGACCGGCATGTCCACACCGACCTTAGTGGCCAGGTCGGCTGCAATTCCCGAATCCTTCGCCGCGTGCTCCGCTGAAAACCAGCACTCATGCTCGCGGTCGCGCATGTCCTCGGCATCTGTCTCGAGAACGCGGCTGTTTGCTCCGGTCTGGGAAAAAACCTCGCAGAGCATATCAATGTCGTGCCCGAGAGCAGCTCCAAGTCCGAGTCCCTCGGCCAATCCGGCGGTATTGATATTCATCACCATGTTGACCAGGGCCTTGACCTCCGCAGCCTTGCCGGTTCCTCCGGGAACAAAGCGCATGTTAATACTCAATTCCTCGAGAAGGTCCTTCTGGTCCTCGAATACTGACTCGTCGCCCGCCAGCATCAGATAGAGCTTACCCTCACGAGCATGGCTGATCGAGGATGCCATGCAAGCCTCCAGAGCGCGGGCTCCCACGGCCTTGGCCGCTGCCTCAATTTCGCGATGAATTTCCGGCGAGAGAGTGGCGCAGTTGATAAAGGTGGTCCCCTCCGCTCCAACGAGGAGATTGTCATCACCCTCAAGAAAGATGGCGCGCATAGCGGCATCGTTGGTGACTACGGTGATCACCGTGTCAGAGGCTGCCGTGACATCGGCAAGACTCTCGTGGGCAGTGGCCCCGATTTCACCCGCGAGACTCGAGGCCGCTTCCCTGTCAATGTCGTAAACGGAGGTGACCTCCCATCCCTTGTCTTTGAGGTGACGGGCCATATTGGCACCCATTTTACCAACTCCGACGAATCCGATACGTTTGCTCATAAGAATTGCTTTGCTTGTGGTTTGTTTGGTCATGGGGAGAGAAGCCGCCTAGCGCTTGAACTCAGGGTAGAATGGATTGTGGGCCTTTTCCTCACCGATCGTGGTCACAGGACCGTGACCGGGACAGACGACTGTCTCCTCAGGCAGGGTGAAAAGCTCCTTGCGATTGCACGCGAGCGCCTGGGGCAAGGAGATAATGCCGCCACCCATCGAGGATGCAAAGAGTGCATCGCCAACAATCACCACGGGCAGGCCCAGCCCGGAAATCACGTAGCTAATGCCTCCCACCGAATGTCCCGCGGTGGAGCGGGTCTCGATACCAAGCCCTCCGATCTGGAAACTCCTGCCGGGGGTGATGGGACCCGCTCCGGGGATGGGCTCACGCTCGCTCACGTAGACTGGAGGCGCGCCGGTGGCGTCGACAACGCGCTTGAGCTCAATAATGTGATCATGATGGGTATGGGTTAGAAAAATGGCCTCAACCTTGACTCCGAGCTCCTCAATGGCAGCGAGCATCTCATCGGCATTCGCTCCGGTATCAAAGATCGCTGCCGCGCCACTGGCCGCATCCCATGCGAGGTAGGCATTAACCGTCATCTCACCACGGTAGTCGGAATTGAACTGCCTGAGCCCAGCGATTTCAACGGGCTCCGGTTCCCATTCTCCTCGCGCCATGGCAATCAGGGAATCGGCATCGAGACCAAGTGTCGGGCAAAGCGCGCGTGCCCCCTGCTCGTTGAATTCACCCTCCTTGAGGGCGGCAATCGTCTCTTCCCCGACCCCGGTGAGAAAACTCAGGGTTCCATCATCAATACCGAGACCTCGGCAAGCCTTGCCGATGACATCTTCAAAACAATCCTCCAATGGAACGCTTTTGGATACGGGTCCAGTCATGGAAACGAGACCTATCTGATGTCGGGATTTCGTCAACTCAAGAGTCATCCAAGAGTTTGTAGTGGAAAGGTTTTGCCCTACTTATGCTGTGTTCATGTTGCTCATTGCGCTTGATATGGATAGCGGGCAACATCCATGGCCATCACAGGGTTTGAGAGGTGAAATGTTTCACGATAACCGTTCATTAATTGTCGACAGACCAGAAAAAATGCATTTCTGTGGCTACATGATTCTGTCTTTCAAAACCATTTTGTCATCCATTCTCATCTTTTCAATGGGTCCCCTTGCTGTTCTGGCACATCAAGCCGGCCACGCAGAAAAGACCACTTCACCCCAAATCGCCCAATACACCTTGATCAGTACTAAGGACACTCAGGCATCAACGTCGAGCGCGGTGGATAAACTGAGCGGTCAGGGTGATTACAAATTCAAGGTATTGCATGGCCGGGACCTTCTCCCGGCAGAGGCCCTCAGGGTTTTAAAATCCGCACACGGCGGCTTTGCCGTCGATCGCCGTGAAGGCAAGGGCGAGACCTATTTCGCCTTGCCTGGTGCCGGCATCATTCAAATCAGTGCCGATTTTTCATCCGCCAAAATGATTGAGACCGCTCCTGAAGTCAAAAATACCAACATGCATAATACATCCATATGGTATGGCAAGGACGGGGCCCCCTATCTGACATTTCCCGCCAATGGTAAAGCTAAAGTCTACACCACAGACATGAATGGCAAGCTGCTCAACACTCTCGCAGCACCCACCAAGCATTTCAAATTTCAAGACCCCAAGGTCAGCACGTATTTCAACAAAAACGGCAAATTCGCGCCGACCGACACCGATATCCTCAACAACACACTCTACGTGACCACAGGCTATTCAGGCCTTGATTATGTCCTTACCGCTGATGTGAAAGATGGCGCAGCAACAGGCCAGCCTCTTGTAATCGAGTGGAATAGTCTGGTATTTGGAGGCAAGGGTGACGCCCCCGGAAAATTCGGAACCGGACATGGCGTTACCATCGAGCCCGATGGCAAGCACATTGCTGTCGCTGACCGCCCGAATTCAGAAATCGAGAGCTTCACCAGTGACGGGCAATACCGTTCCGTATTAAGCCTGCCGAAGGGGTCTTTCCCCTGTGATGTTGATTTTGAAGCTGGCTACACTCTCGTCGGCTGTCTGCATGGTCCTGATCGTTCAAAGGGAGCTACTATTTACCTACTCAAAGGTAAAAAGCTCGTCTCCACGATCATCCCCCGCGAGGAGCTGGGCCTTGAGAAATTTACCCATATTCATAATGCTGTGCTGCGCCAACTCAACGGAAAGCTCTACATCATAGCACAAGCATGGAATCCAGGTGACTTCGTGATTCTTGAGCAAGTCAAATAATCCGTCTCACGCCATCTATTTGGCGAGCACCCCCATGAGGCTGTGTCAGGGGTCACCCTGCAGGCGAAAAATACCCGCGATACGCGGGGCTGCGCTGTTCACTCAAACTGCATTCTCATCCTGTGGCCCCATAATAAAAAACGGAACCACCAGAGGTGATTCCGTTTTTCAGATTGGTCGGGACTACAGGATTGCCCCGACCCGTCGGGGCTGTGCCGGTTTGCAGACTCCCTCCTCCGGAAGTCTGCAGGCGAAAAATACCCGCGATACGCGGGGCTGCGCTGTGCGCTCAAACTGCGTTCTCATCCTTTTGTCCCGTAATAAAAAACGGAACCACCAAGGGTGATTCCGTTTTTTGAATGGTCGGGACTACAGGATTCGAACCTGCGACCTCTTCACCCCCAGCGAAGCGCGCTACCAAACTGCGCCAAGTCCCGGTCTTGGTTTTTACTGCTATGAGACTCTCACAGGCAGGAGGGCGCAATTAAGCCCATCACTTAGGAGTTGGCAAGTACGTATTTTCATGGCATTTCCAACATCTCATGAAACCTGCCAAGATAGCTGTCATAGGAGCCAGTGGCTACACTGGAATGGAACTCCTGCGCCTGTTACTCTCGCATCCTTACGCCGATTTGGTATGCGTGACCTCTCGTCAGAATGTGGGCAGCAAGATTGCAGATCTTTTCCCTCGCTTCAAAGGCGCCCCGGCAGCCGAGCTCTCATTTATTGATCCTGACCCCACTGCAGTAGCAGCAAGTGGGGCTGAAATCGCCTTCCTCGCCCTGCCGCACGGGGTTGCTGCCGGTTATGCCGCAAGCTTGCTTGAGAAAGGCCTCCGGATTGTTGACCTGAGCGCAGACTTCCGCCTGGACGATCCCGAGGTCTACGAGGAATTCTATGATGCGCAGCATCCTGCACCCGAACTGCTGGCTGAAGCCGTTTACGGTTTGCCCGAAGTACATCGTGACATCATCGCCGGCGCGCGGCTGGTGGCTTCTCCCGGCTGCTACCCCACCAGTATTAGTCTGCCTCTCATCCCCCTGCTCAGGCAAAAACTCATCGACCCTGCAAGCATTGTCACCTGCTCCATGTCAGGGGTGAGCGGAGCTGGGCGCAATGCCAGTTTGCCTCTGATCTTTTGTGAGGCCAATGAAAGTGTGCGGGCCTACTCCGTGCCAAAACACAG
>CAYXEC010000052.1:0-14347 GCA_964463855.1 uncultured Verrucomicrobiales bacterium
CCATGGTTCATCACGCAAGTGGTCATAACCGGAGCTGAAAGCCAGCCCCATGAAGTCAGTTAGCGCCAAGGGACCCTCTAATTGATAGATTTCAGGGGTTCCTGCTCCCACGGCATTGCGTATGCTGTTTTTGAGGCGATTGGAGCCATGTGAAGGCAGCTCCAGTCTGACCGTGTTACTCGTTTTTCTGGCGGCGAGGACTTCCTCCATCTCACCCGCGAGATCAATGGCATCCTCCTCCTGAACTGCGATGTCACCATTGCGTGTAATCCGGAACGGTAGAGTATCCAAAACCTCCTCTTCAGGGAACAGGTCGCCAGCAAATGTCGCAATCATGTCTTCGAGAAGGATCATGTGCTGCCCGGATGATGTAATGGATGCATCGGTTGAGGTGAGCTGAATGAAACGTGAAAGACCATCAGGTAGTGGAATGAATACAGAACGCACGCTGCCATCAGCCTCACTTTTGAGCTCGCAGGCAATGATGATGCGCATTGCCGGCAGATTGCTGTTGATGCTTTCTTGATCATGGGCGAGGGGGGTAAGCAGGGGGAAAATGGAATCCTTGAAGCGGCTCGCCAGCATTTCATGCTGGCCTGGGGAAATAGAAGCAAGCTCAGACAGAAGCATTCCTTGCTCTTTCATGGAAGGAAGCAAGTCCTTGATTAGCAGCTCATACTGATCCTGGATCATGAGCTTTGCCCTGTCTCGAATTGCCGTGAGCTGCTGGGATGGCGTCATGCCGGAAATACCGCGCTTGCGTGAACCCGATGATCGCATCAGATATAAGCCGCCAACGCGCACTTGAAAAAACTCGTCAAGATTGGAAGCGGTAATGGCAAGAAACTTCAGTCGTTCAAGCAAGGGCAGGGATTTGCGGCTGGCTTCATCAAGAACCCGCTGATTGAACTCAAGCCAGGATAATTCGCGATTGATAAATGACATGGGTGAAGTGGGTAGTGATCTGTTCCTAGCGACCTTCCTGAACGGAGACGTTCAGGCCGAATATGTCTTTGAACAGGGTTGCTTTGGCAAGCATCGCCATGCGCTCTACAGAGGCATCTGTAATGCCCTTGAGCGTGATGCTGATCTTTTGCTTTTCGATGCTGACCCGGATGTCGCCGACTCGAGAGCTGTGACTGTAGTCCAGGGCGTCTGCGATTCTCAGGATGGCCGCGAGCTTTGAGACCCGTATGCGGTCATCGGCGGACAAATCACGGTAGCCGGGATGATTGGGTTTGGGTCCCGACCTGCGGTGATATCGGGCCAGAAGGGCGACGATGCCGAGGTCGCGCATGCCGAGGCCGAAAATCTCACTGTTGAGAATAATGTAGTGAGAATGCTTGTGGTGAGCACTGGGGCTGATGAAATTACCGCACTCATGGACAATCGCCGCACATTGAAGCAAGAGGGAATCGTGCTCGTCGAGCAGATGGAGCCCAGTGGTCTCTTCAAACAAGAGCTGGCAGAGCCGGGCAACTTGATGAGCATGGGATTTGTGCACCTCGTATTTCTGTGCAAGGCTCACAGCAGAGCGCAAGACCTCTTTCTGAAAACCCTCGGTAAGCGAGAATGATCTTGGAATATCAAGCAAAAGGCCCCTCTCATAGTCACTGCCGGGAAGACGGATTGTTTCTAGTTTGAGTGTTTCCGCAATCGCCAGATTGATTTCCAGCGCGGGAATAATAGCCTGAGCACTATTGTAATCCAATTGGTAGCGCTTGACCCGTTGCTCCTCGGTCATGGAAGCAATGTCTCTGGTCAATTCCCGGAGAGCTCCGGAACTACTTCTTGTTTTTCCGGGTTTGGCAAGGATGTGGGCGAGATGCTGAATCTCGTAACCGATGATCACCAGCTCTTCAATGCCCGCATCGCCATAGTCATGGTTTATTTGATTGATCTGGCTGCGGATGTGCTCGCGCATTAGCTTGGCGTTGCTGGAATGTGAATCCTGATCATCCTGGTTTTTCTTGATAGCTTCTCCTGTGCGGTAAACTCCCAAACGATAATTGCTGTAGTCCGAAATTCTCCCGTTTTTAAAAAGCAGGGCACGTGTATTACCAGGGCCCACGTGGATGACGAGGGTCGTGCGCTTTTTCATCGAGGGGGTGTCACTCAGCCTCCTCCTTGTCTTGAGGTAAATGAGGCGTGTCATTTCTCCACCGTCGAGAGTCTCCACGCTCAGTCCGCAGCCAATCTGGATACGATTGAGGAAAGCGTCCTGATTGTCGGCCTCGGCGAGGACATTGGTAACAACAACTCGAATCGGGGTATCTTCTGTAGCCCCCAATTCGAGTAATGTCTCCCGGTAGCCATTGAGTATTTTTACACAGCGCTCAACGGTAGACCGCCGCACAGATCCGCGTTGGTAAATATCGTGTGCCAGAGGAATGGATTGCTCCAGAAAGTCCCCAGGGGTGTTTTCAGAGTCAGCATGCGTTTCAATGACAAGTAGCGATATCGAGCTCGCTCCGATATGAATCGACGCCTGCAAGGAGGGTGGGGATGTGACTGCTTCTGCCATGGCTTGAGATATGCGAGATGTGGCACCTGCCCCAACTCCGTGGTGCCAGTGTGAACAACATAAAGCTAAAAGTCTTGTGCAAAATAAGCGCCATGACAGCAACATTGTAGCTCCAGGAGCGCCGTTTCATGCAAAGATGACTGCTGTTTTGCCTCCATTTCAGTCGAGCTTCCAGAGTTCAAATAAAAAGCATAAAAAGCTTGAATTTACGGGGTAAAAATGGTTTTGAATCTGCCCGCACTTGCTTCCGCCACTAGTTTTGTGGTGATCGCATCCTTTTTTACCAAACACATTCACTTCTGACCCTGCCATGGACGATTCGAACATCATTCCGTTTGATCAGCCCAGGCAAGGTTCCAGGTTTTCCTCAAATTCCATGAAAAGCAGCCTTGTCGTCAAAGCCTCTGAGATCATTGATGATCCACAAATTCTTGTAAATGTCGTATCCAAGCGTGTTGCTCAGCTCAATCAAGGGCGCGCACCACTCATCGACACCGTTCCCAGTATGGGGGCAGCTGACATTGCCTTGACTGAAATCATCCAAGGTAAGGTGGTGATCGCCAAATCCGAGGAGGAGTAAGTTCCTTCAAAACATTGGCGTGGGCGAGCCTGTTACACGTCAGTGGTCCAAGTAACACGATGAGTGCTGACATAGCAACCAACCGCAAGGCGCGTCGTGACTACCACATTTCTGATACCTATGAGTGCGGTATTGAGCTCAAAGGCACGGAGGTAAAATCCATACGGGCAGGCAAGGTCAACATTGCCGATGGTTATGCCCGGGTGGAAAACGGCCAGGTTTTTCTTTACGGCTGTCATATTCAGCCATGGCAAACAGCAGGTGAGTGGTTCCAACACGGTGTGACACGTCCAAGGCGCTTGTTGCTGCATAGGAAGGAAATCATCAAGCTTAGCGAGATCACCTCGCAGAAAGGTTGCACACTGCCGTGCCTGAGATTGTATTGGAAGGGTGGCAAGGTGAAGGTGGAGATTGGTGTGGGCAAGGGAAAGAGTCACTCCGACCAGAGGCAGGATTTGAAAAAACGCACTGAAATGCGTGAGGCCGAGCGGGAGGTGTCGCGTTTCAACCGCCGCTAGGCAATGTGCAGATGTTTGACCTGCGTCAATTCGGAACCCTGGCTCCTGAGTGGTATGAGCGTATGCACTACCACCATGATTTGGGCTCGACCAATGACGAGGCACACAGGTTGGCTGCTGAGGGGGCAGTGCATGGCACTTTTATTCTTGCAGACCATCAAAGCGCAGGGAGGGGAAGAAGAGGCGCGCAATGGTCTTGCGAGCCAGGGGACGGTCTCCTCTTTTCATTAATTCTACGTCCATTGTTTTCAAAACTCTATTGGAGCAGGATCGCTCTCTCCACAGGTCTGGGTATTGCAGAAGCACTACAAGATCAATGGGGACTTGAAGCACTCGTGAAGTGGCCCAATGACATCTACATCGGAAACAAGAAATGTGCGGGCATTTTAGCTGAGGCGCGAGACAATCATGTGATCGTAGGTATTGGGGTCAATGTCATGGCAGCACCTCGAGCCATTGATTCAAGAGTCGAGGCGATAGCTCTGGCAAATGTGGTAAGTAAGCCTGTGTCCAGAGAGAGGGTTCTTGCCAAGCTGTTACCTGCAATCATGGCGCAGGTGGACTTGTGTGCCGACGATTTTGAATCCCAGCTGGGGCGTCTCCGGAAAAAATGCTACCTCACAGGTAAGCGCATTCAATTCAAGGCTCATGAGTGTCTTGTTGACGGGCTTGTTCGCGGCATTGGTCGTGATGGCACCCTGCAAGTGGAAGTGGATGGCCTGGCGCGGGACTTCTCCCAGGCTTCTGATATTGAGCTGCTCTGAGCTGTGTGCTGGCCGGGTTCAAATCACCATCTCATCAAGCGGACCCCCCAAAACTTTTTTGAGCGCGGGGCCAAGTGGGCACTCAATGAGCCTCTGCCAGTCTTCGAGACTGCTTGTTTCCATCAGTGGCGGCAAGAGCTCAATTTCTCGGCGAGACTGCTCGGCAGCAGTCTGAGTCAAACTCAACAGCCGGGGGCTATCCCATGGAATTCCAGCAAACAACTCCGGTGTGTCCGCTTTGAGGGCGAGAATGTAATAGCGGTCCATGTAGGTGGGGCCGATGATGGCATCCCGGTTGGTTTCAGGATGAAGCCTCGAGAATGTTGCATTGATCCAGCGTGCACCACACTCAAGGCACGTGGGGTTGAGGACGGCGATTTGATCAAACCCCTCGGCAAAGCCGTCGGTGAAAGCCTTGCTAATGCCGTCTGCAATGCTTGGCGTGCGAAGTGGATAAAAATCGATTTCCTGGGGGTTCTCATTTGTTGAGGAGCAGGGGGCATGATAAAGATTTGCTTCATCGGCTGAGCAGGCTTCCATTCTCGGTAGCAACCAAAACTTGATGGCGTCACTGGCATCTTCCGGCGTGTAGCAAAAGCGGATACGGCAATTCTCCAGGCCCTGCAGTTGGGTGATCATCACCTCGATGAGTGCCTTGTAATATTGACATGCCTTTTCAAGGCCTGCCTCAGCTGCCAATTTGGGCAACACAGCTCCAGGAATAGGTTCTTGCAGCACTACCAGCAAAAGACGCATGCCCATCACATAATCCATGTTTCGGTAAAACCAAACAGCAAAAGTGCCCGAGTGGAATGAATGACGACCAAATATTACATATATATTGATTGTCAAAATGCAGGGAATTTATCTTGCCACTGAGCCCTGACTAGGCGAAGCTTCTCCAGCGGAGCTTTTACCTTTGGTTCCTCCCCAACAGCTTCCACTATGGCTGCCTCCCGCAACAAACTCAGAAACGAAAAGGACGATCGCAAGCCCTGGCCTAACGAGGTGCTTGGCATATTGCTGAGTGGCTCGGGTTTGCTCCTAGTGCTCTCGCTGCTCTCTTTTTCTGCGCATGACCCATCTATTTTCCAGTTCATGGGAGCGTCTGAAGCCAGCGCTGTTGATGAGGCGGTTCCCAAGAATTGGATAGGGCCTGTCGGAGCCAATGTGGCATATATCGTATTGGCCTTGTTTGGGGCTGCGGCCTATTTATTGGCACTTACGCTAATCTGGATGGGGGTGGTCAAACTCGTCATGGATGCCCGGGCCCCATGGTACACATGGGCGGGATGTGGTGTTTTCATTCTCAGTGCCGCCGCATTGCTGTCCGTGCAGAGCTTGTTTTTGACCGGATGGGCTCAAAACAGCGGCATTCAAGGAGGTGCGGGCGGTTGGATTGGATATTGGACGGGCACACGACTCCTTGAAGCCTTGCTCAATAAGCCTGGTGCCATCCTGGTGCTGGGTTGTGTATATCTTATTAGCCTCATTTTGCTCACTGGACTACACCCGGTGACTTTTACGAGGGGGGTTGTCAGTGGTATTGTAAGCTGGGTTACCCGATTCATGGAGAAGAGGAAGCACGGGGCTCAGGGAAGCTCTCAAAATGCTGCCCTTGATCAACTTCGCAAACGAAAGAACCAGGCATCAGCTGACAAGGTAAGTGGTGCCGGGGCAGGTTTAAAGGCCGGCGCTGGCAGCAAAGCTGCTGCCGGGGATGCTAAATCTGGCGCCGAGCTCCACGAGGACCCGCAACCGGAGTTGCCTCTCAGGGAGACTCCCACACCGCAAATCATTGACGCGTCTCAGCGTCGCAAACCAAACGCTGACCTGACGGCGAAACCCTTTGCCAAGAAAACACCCGAACATACAGGGCTAAGAACAGATGAATTTGAACACTACGAGCTTCCTGGTTTTGATTTGCTCGATATACCCGAGCATGAAGAACCAGAAGTCGAGGCAGATACCGCCGAGCTCGTCTCGATCCAGAAAACAATCATTGATACGCTCGGAGCATTTGGCGTTGAGGTGACTGCTGGAAACATTACCAGGGGGCCAACAATCACACGTTATGAGGTCTATCCAAGCCCTGGCCTGAGGGTCAACCGTATCACCCAGCTTGAGGCGGACATTGCCCGTGCCACCAAAGCCGAACGGATCAACATTCTAGCACCGGTGCCGGGATCCGACACCGTGGGCATTGAGATTGCCAACTCGGAGAAGGTTGCGGTTCATCTTCACGAGCTTCTTCAGGATCCGGAGTTCACCAGTGCAAAGAAGAAAATCCCGCTTGCTCTGGGTAAGGATGTCTATGGCAATGCTGTTGTCGGCGATCTGGCCGCGATGCCGCATTTGCTCGTCGCTGGTGCCACGGGCGCTGGTAAGTCCGTATGTATCAACTCCATCATCACGAGCATCCTATTCAAATTCAGCCCCAACGAGCTGCGTTTCATCATGGTTGACCCCAAGGTGGTTGAAATGCAGATGTATAATTCCCTGCCGCATCTCGCCGTGCCGGTCGTAACAGACCCTAACAAGGTTGTGGCTGCGCTTCGCTGGGTAGTCAACGAGATGGAACGTCGTTACCGAATGTTTGCTGAGGTTGGCGTGCGCAATTTTGATGGTTTTAACAGTAGGGAGATTGCTCCGGTAGAAGATGAGCCGGAGCTGGAGGCCGAGCCGGAGGAGGAGCATTACGATGAAGAGCACATCTCCTCCATTGCACAGGCTCTGACCGATGGTGAGCTGGGTCCAGCCGCTCTGGATGGTTCCGATGATGAGGAAGAAGAGGAGATACCAGACAGGGTCCCATACATAGTCTTGATTATTGATGAGCTTGCCGATCTGATGCAGACGGCACCTGCCGATGTGGAAATGAATATTGCCCGCATAGCCCAGAAAGCACGT
The DNA here is from genome assembly GCA_964463855.1 of uncultured Verrucomicrobiales bacterium. Classification (GTDB taxonomy): domain Bacteria; phylum Verrucomicrobiota; class Verrucomicrobiia; order Verrucomicrobiales; family Akkermansiaceae; genus Oceaniferula. The sequence continues at coordinate 7,297 of CAYXEC010000052.1, forward strand.
GCCGCCGGCATTCATCTCATTATAGCCACCCAGACACCACGTGCCGATGTCGTGACCGGCATCATTAAGGCAAACATCCCAAGCAGAATTGCCTTCCAGGTTTCTTCAAAACTAGACAGCCGCGTTATTCTCGATGTTTCTGGGGCTGATAAGCTGGTGGGTAAGGGAGATATGCTCTACTTGCCGCCCGGGTCTGCCAAGCTTGAACGCGCGCAGGGGGCATTCATTGATGATGCTGAGGTGGCCAAGCTGGTTGATTACTGTTCTAATCAGGTTGAGCAGAAGTTTGAGACCTCCGTTCAGCAGCACATTGAAAATGCCAGTGCTGATGGAGACGATGAAGAGGTATCGGACGCTGATGAAGAAACCGTGCAGAAATGCCTCGAGGTCATCAGGCAGGAGAAAAAGGCAAGCACCTCACTTCTACAGAGACGACTGCGACTTGGCTACACGCGTGCAGCGCGCATGATGGACATCCTTGAGCAACGCGGAATTATTGGTCCCGGGGAGGGAGCCAAACCACGTGAAATCCTGATCAATGTTGGCCAGGACGAGGCGTAAGAAGCCCTCTAATTCTTCCAGGAATCCTTGAGTGCGACCGTACGGTTGAAAACCGCCCTCTGGCCAGGGACGTGGTCGACGCAGTCTGTGCAGAAGTAGCCGACACGCTCAAATTGATATTGGCTCTCCGGATCCGCATCCTTCAGTGAGGCCTCAAGTTTGGCATCTTTGATCACGGATAGGGAATCGGGGTTGAGGCAGCTTAGAAAACCTCCCTTTGCTGCATCCGGGTTTTCCTCTGAGAAGAGCCTGTCGTAGAGCCGGATTTCGGCATTTAGCGCAGTGCCAGCATCCACCCAGTGTATTGCTGCTCGGCATTGGATGCCTTCAGGTGCGTCCTGACCAATGGTTCCAGGAATAAACTCGCATTGAATTTCCGTCACTTCACCAGCGTCGTTTTTACCGTAGCCTGTGCAGGTAATAATGTAGCCTCCCCTGAGACGAACAGATCTTCCGGGGCCGAGCCGGAAGAATTTTTTCGGGGGGTCCTCCATGAAGTCCTCACGTTCAATCCAGATTTCCTTGCCCAATGATACAGGCCGTGTGCCGGCCTCACTCTCAGCCGGATTATTGGGCAATTCCACTGTCTCGGTGTGCGCATCGGAGGGCCAGTTGGTTATCACCACCTTGAGAGGGTCAAGAACGGCCATGCGGCGTTGGGCAGTATGGTTGAGCTCATCCCGGATCTCGGACTCTAGAATGGCCATGTCTGTGACACTGTTGACCTTGGTGACACCGACACGGTGGCAGAAGCTCCGAATGGCTTCGGGCGGGTAACCGCGCCGCCGCATTCCTGAGATTGTGAGCAATCTGGGGTCATCCCAGCCCGTGACATGCCCCTCCTCGACGAGCTGCAGGAGCTTGCGCTTGCTCATGACTGTGTAGCTGAGATTGAGTCGGGAAAACTCTATCTGCCGAGGTATGGCAGGGACCGGGCAATGTTCAACAAACCAATCGTAAAGCGGACGGTGGTTTTCAAACTCAAGGCTGCAAAGTGAGTGGGTGATATGCTCGTGAGCATCTTCCAGTGGATGAGCGAAGTCATACATAGGGTAGATGCACCAATCATCCCCCGTATTGTGATGGGTGGCGTGCATGATTCGGTAGATGACCGGGTCACGCATGTTCATGTTGGAAGAGGAGAGATCTATTTTGGCACGCAGCACCATGGATCCGTCAGCATGCTTGCCCGCTTTCATTTCCTCAAACCTTGCGAGACTTTCCTCAACGGGGCGCTCCCTGAAAGGGGATGGAGTGCCCGGGGTGACCACATCACCGCGGTTTTTTTTCATTTCCTCCGGGGATTGCTCGTCCACGTAGGCAAGCCCCTTGTTAATGAGGTGCAGGGCGCAATCATAGAAAAAGTCAAAGTAATCACTGGCGAAGTAGAGGTGCTCCCCCCAGTCAAACCCTAGCCAGCGAACATCGTTTTTAATGCTCTCCACATACTCGGTCTCTTCTTTTTCAGGGTTTGTGTCATCGAAGCGCAGATGACAACGAGCGTTCACTGCTTTGTTTTCCATGGCAATGCCAAAGCTGATGCAGATGGCTTTGGCGTGGCCGATATGCAGATATCCATTGGGCTCCGGTGGGAAACGGGTGATCACTGTATCGTGTTTGCCGCTTGCCAGATCCCTGGCGATGATTTCACGGATGAAATCGGTGGTTTCTTTTTTCTCGGCTTTGCTCATCGGGCTTGGTTGACAGCTGGAATGCCGCCGAGTTCTAAAGCTCTTTGGAGGAAAGCGAAAGCAGAAACTCAGTCGGTTTTGCCTTCACGGAGAAACTTCAGTGCGATCTGCATCACACGCGGGTCCGAGGCAATGAAGGTGTGGTCTGCATCCAGCACATGAAACTCATTCATGCCATCAATCCGACCTCGCTCAACGGAAACAATGCCGTCATTGTCTTTATCAAGTAGACGACGAAAAAACGGAATGCAACTCTGCTTTCCCATAATAATGGCAGCGTCTATTTCCTCAGGTAAGGGAGGTGCCTCCAGGGTGTCGCTGCCCAGCATTACGCCAGCCGGCCCCAGCGTCCTGGCCAAAGGCTTGTATTTTGCCGCCCAGTCCACAATCTCGCTGCCCTGGTTGGGCGGTGCCAGCATCACCACACGGCCAGCTTGCTCCGGAGGGATCATGTGGAGTAGTTTGCGCGCCAGAACTCCGCCCAGAGAATGGGTCACAAAGTGAATCCTGCGTTTGCCTCCATGCAGCTCGATGGACTGGTGTATGAGCTTTGTCAGCTCGTCCATGGGCTTACGGAAAGACGGGTAGGGGACATTGATGGTGTGGTAACCCTCTGCGTGTAGAAAACGGGCCATGGGCTCCATTGCCCAGTGGCTACGCCAGAGGCCGTGGAGCAAAATCACCGCATCAGCGTCCTTTTCGCGCACGACAGGGTGGTGCCAGGGCATGGGCATGCGCAATACACCTATTCTGCGTAATTTTGAGGATGGTAGTTCGGGAGATGCCATGGCGGGACCTTCGCCCATCCTTTAGCACAGAAATGGCGAGTCTGGCAGTAAATATGAAGCTGTTTCCTGCCCATGGAGATACTCGCCGGGATCGATCATCCTCCTCACACGGCTGCACCCTTGATCTGTTTGGAACGGGTGCTTTTGATCGTCTTTTGACCTCCATATTCTTTGTTATTTAAAACGTAAAAATAGCACCAACTCATTTACAATCATGCATATTGTATTTATTTATATCTAATTTATCATGATGGTATAGATAAGCGTAACATTCAATTTTCTCGCCATGTGTTTGATGGGGTCATAGTATCCCTATTGATGCGCCTCGCTTCTTCCATGCGCCGCCACGCGCTCTATGCCTGCATGCTTTGCGCTGTGTCATGTCAGCCCATGGACGGGACCGCAGGTGACCAGGCGGCGGCTGAGCAGAATAATGCGCCGGAGCCGTGGTCGGAATGGGCCCAATGGGTCGAAAAGCGCCATTCTGTGGGTGATGGGCAGGGTCATGGGCCCGATGCGGGCTCCATGGAATGGGCCCATGCCTTGGATTATCAGCTCAAAATCGAGGATCATTCCGGCGAGACTCCAGATATTGGCTCCTTGCAATGGCGCAGATCAGTCGAAAAAGCCTTGTCAGGGTGTCAATAGATGGTTTTGCCGGCTTTCACGAGCCCGGATTGACTGAAGATGGGTGCGACGGCAATGCTGGCACGCCAGTTGCTCAAGTCCTGTTATGACTGATTTTATCAGTCAGCAACTACATGATTACCACTCCACCGCCATGTATCTAATCAGCGAAGAAGAAGCGCTCAGGATGTATTTTCCGCCTGACTCAAGGCCCTCTATTCCAGAGTGGCAAAAGATCCGGGAGCATTACAAGGTGCCCGCCATATGTCTAGGCACGAGAACCCTCTATTGGACCGATGAGCTTGAGTCGTCAATAGCCTGCCTCGATGGCATCATGACTGGCGTAGTTACCGCGCCAGACGAAGTTGGCGTCAGCCAGACTTATTCCCTCCTGGTCTAGCGCCGCCTTCTCAAGAGGGCGGATGCCAGTGCGAGCCCGAGAAGGCCCAGACTTGATGGCTCCGGAACAGCTGCTGGTTCCTCTGCGGGTCCTGCATCTGCTGAGAGGGTAATGCCGGACTCAAAGAACGTGGTCCCGGGTGCCAGAGCCCACTCATCATCACCATTGTTGGAGTCCTCCTGTGTGACAACCCATTCAAAATAATCATCGGTGGAGTAGCCATAGAAGATGGATACGGGCACGAGCACAAGAAGGTCAGCACCTTGCCCGAGTGGTTCGTTTGTTAAAGTTTGAGCGCCACCTCCTTCACTTGCGGGGAGGTCACCGTTGATTTGCACTGCGTAGGGGTTCGTCCATACTGCAATAGGGTCAGTGTAATCTGCAGTGGAATGGATATTGATGGTCATGTTGTTGGTCAGGAGGGGGAGGCCATTATTGGCGGTTTCCTGAGCATCCATGACGAATGCGAAATAGTCTATGTCATTGCGGGTGATGACCGGAATGTCACTGAGTTGCAGGGTGTGTCCGCTGAAAAAGAAAGAGCTCAGCGTATCACCATCATCGGTTGGGCCACTATTGACGAGGTTGTTGTTAAAATTGTTGGGGGCGAATGTCGTTGTGCCGTCCCAAATAACTCCGTCAGCGGTCTGAAAGTCAGCATCCGTTCCGTCTATGTAGATGGTTGGAGTGCCAGCGGGTATGGTTCCGACGGTAGCGTCGGAGTTGGCTATAACAGTAGCCGAATGTGTAAGTGGCGCATGTACGAGCGAGCATGCGAAGACCAGAAGATTCCAGCTGAAGGGGTTTGTGTGTGTTTGCATGGAGGTGAAAACCGAGGTGCCCCACGGCTGCAATGAAACCGTGATGCGGCGTTACCTATGCTATTTGGGGGGGGGGCTCGTCAATCTTTTTAATAAACACAACCAATTAAAGCCGGATATGCCCGCATGGCATCTGCGGACAGCTTGTGCGTTGTAGAGGGAAGGAATGTACTGACACGTCAGCACCATGCTGATTTGCAGAAATCCTCCTCCGGATTTCTGATGATATGTAGGGCGTGATGCACGCACTGCGTGTGCGTTCAAACCAAGGCCTACGCTCGCTGGCGCTCACTGCGGAATGGTTCTCATCCGTTCCCTCTGATTAAAGGGTGGGGCGGTGATGAATGGAGGCCAAACGATAGGGGCCGAAATGCGTTTGATGGCGGAGAGGGAAGGAATTGAACCAACCAAGGACCGTTACAGCCCTTCAACGGTTTTGAAAACCGCGGCGACCACCAGGCACACTGCACTCTCCATAATGTGGGCGCAGAATAATCGCGGTGCGGGCCATGTCAATGAGGAGATGCCCTGTTTTTTGTTGGAAAATCAGGGTTGCAATCCCGCATAGATTAAGACATCTTAACAATGTTGACCGGGTTCTTTTCTCGAGCAACACCGCCTTTTTCTCGTTTTTCCTCAAGATCCCATGGCCGCGAATTATACTGAAGCAGACATCAAGTCCCTCGATTGGAAAGAGCACATCCGCATGCGTCCCGGTATGTATATCGGCAAGCTGGGCAACGGTACAAGTTCTGACGACGGCATTTACATCCTACTCAAGGAAGCCATGGACAACTCAATTGATGAGTTCGTCATGGGCTACGGCAACGAGATTCGTGTTGATATTGATGACGAGAGCCGGGTGGAAGTGCGTGACTTTGGGCGGGGCATTCCGCTGGGCAAGCTGATGGATTGCGCTGCTAAGATTAACACTGGAGCCAAGTATGACAGTGAGGCCTTCAAGAAGTCCGTTGGTTTGAATGGTGTTGGTATCAAGGCGGTGAACGCTCTCTCGGATTTCTTTGAGATCCAGGCATGGCGAGACGGGCAGACAAAGGCCATAGAGTTCAGCAAGGGTGAGGTTGTTGAGGAAATGAAAGAGCCGCGCAAAGATGATGCACACAATGGCACTCGGCTTGCGTTCGATGTAGACCGGAGCATCTTCCCCAAGAAAACGGCCTTTAAGGACAAATATGTGGAGAAGATGTGTCGCTACTACGCCTACCTGAACCCGGGACTGGCGATTGTATTCAACGGCAAGAAATTCAAATCCAAGGACGGGCTGCTGGATCTTCTCAACGAGGAAATGGAATCAGAGGCACTTTACGGACCGATCCACCTGCGAGGCAAAGACATCGAGATTGCATTCACTCACACGCCCGATAGCAGTGAGGAGTATTACTCGTTCGTCAACGGTCAGCACACCACTCAGGGAGGTACGCACTTGGCGGCATTTCGGGGCGCTATCGTTGATGTGATACGCGGCTTCTATAAGAAACAGTATAACCCGGCTGACATTCGCAACGGGCTCGAGGCAGCGGTGCTGGTGAGGATTGAAGAGCCTGTTTTTGAGAGCCAGACCAAGACCAAGCTTGGTAGTCTGGCAGTTTCTCCGGACGGGGAGACCATCAAGACCTTTATCACCAATTTCCTCAAGGAGCATCTGGACAATTATCTGCACAAGAATCCGCAGGCGGCTGAGGCCCTGCAGAAGCGCATCGTCGCCTCCGAGCGTGAGCGCAAGGAGCTCTCGGGGGTGAAGAAGATCGCCCGGGAACGCGCCCGCAAAGCCAAGGTGCATAACAAGAAGCTGCGTGATTGCCGTGCCCACCTCTGTGGCAAGCACAAGCGTGCGGCAGAATCGACCGTATTCATTACCGAGGGAGACAGTGCGAGCGGCTCCATCACCAAGAGCCGCGATGTGGAGACCCAGGCTGTGTTCTCACTTCGTGGAAAGCCGCTCAATTCCTTTGGCCTGAAGCGCAATGTGGTCTATGAGAACGAGGAGTTCAATCTGCTTCAACACGCGCTCGATATCGAGGAAGGTCTGGAAACACTGCGCTACAACAAGGTGGTCGTTGCCACGGATGCTGATGTCGACGGCATGCACATACGCCTGTTGCTTTTGACCTTCTTTCTGCAGTTCTTCCCGGAGCTTGTCAG
>CAYXEC010000052.1:14357-14829 GCA_964463855.1 uncultured Verrucomicrobiales bacterium
GCAAACGCCCCTGTTCCGCGTCAGAAATAAAAAGGAGACGATCTATTGTTACGATGATGAGGAGCGAGTGGCAGCACTGGACAAACTCGGCAGCAGTGCAGAGATCACCCGCTTCAAAGGCTTGGGTGAGATTTCCCCGGATGAGTTTGCCTTCATGATAGGTCCGGACATGAGGTTGGATCCCGTGCGCATGGAGGAAGGCAAGGGGATCAAGGAGATGCTCTCTTTCTACATGGGCAAGAACACCCCGGATCGCCAGGAGTTCATCATCAAGAATTTGCGCGGCGACGTTGACGCGGCCTGATGTGCTGCTAACGGGCGGAGAATTCACGGTTTGATTTATGTGCGCTTGCATGTATCAAGTCCCATTCATTCTTTGTTTTTGCCATGAGATCTATCTTTCTGCTTATTGTTGGGTTAGTGCCTGAGATTCTTCATGCCAATGGGGATGCCTTGAGCAGCATTGACGCTG
>CAYXEC010000053.1:0-14619 GCA_964463855.1 uncultured Verrucomicrobiales bacterium
GGCAATGTTAGGGTCCATCACACCATGCACGTCACAAAACCTTATTGGCTGCGTTTGCTGTGTAAACAATTCCCCAACCGCAGTTGACTGATAGGATTCGGCACCCGTGAGTGCATCACGCTGATACCGTTGGCAATAACGTGTAGCTTGCAATCCGGATTCCGAACAAACCTCAAGACGAAATACCGAGCTGGGCTGCTCAATTTCCCGCCCAGCAAAATCCGGCAGGGCCGCGTTCATGGCCTTCACCCATACCGGTAATAGCGTTTCCCTGCTGAATGCCGCCGGGTAGATGGCATCACGGGAACCATGCCAGAAACCCATCCATAAACCACAGGTTACCCTGCTGTTGTATCCGATAAACCAGTTATCCGCAAAATCATAAGTCGTACCCGTCTTCCCTGCAAAGGAAGGATCACTTGTCAGTTCTCCGAGACCTGACTCGCCCGCACCATGGGCGAGTGCACTCTGAAGCATATTGTGCATGATATAAGCTGTCTCAGGGCTCAGAACGCGCTCATCACTCTCATCCATGGATTGTTCGGCTTTGTATCGCACGATTCCTTCGGGGCCAACAACTCGATCAATGAAGAATGGCGGCTTTGGAGCCAATCCGGCTCTTGGAAATACTGCATAGGCATTGACCATCTCGGGCAGCGACACATCGTCCGTGCCCACAAGCATGCGCGCAAGGAGCTTTGCTTCAGCGAGGGAGAGCCCGAACTTACGGGCCACCTCAGCCACCCGCGACAAACCGACTTCTTTTCCCAGGCGAACAGTGGCTGCTATTTTGGATACCTCCATGGCCCGACGCATACTGATCTCACCCTCGTACTTGGGCTGCATCGTCTCCATACCCCACTCTCCTAAAATGCCCTCGCGACCATCCACCATCACGGCACGATTATCCATGGGGTGATCAATCAGCCTGCTCGCCGGAGACATACCGTTTTCGAGTGCGGCGCTGTAGATGAATGGAAAGAAGGCCGTGCCTGAAGGTTTGCTTCCCGACTGCACGAAGTCATACTGACTGTGACTGAAGTCCCTGCCTCCGATGTAAGCCAGCACCGCGCCACTGTCATTATCAATCATATACCCGGCTCCCTGCAGATAACGGGGCTTGCCATTCTTCTTTTGATAAGACTCATACAGCGGCTGCTCGTAGTGCTCATGCGACTCTGCAATGGCAAGCTGCCTGGCCAGGCTTTTTTCCATGGCTTGCTGAACGTCCAAATCAATCGTTGTATGGATCTTAAATCCCCCCTCGGTGAGAGCATCCTCACCCAGGTGGGAGCGCACTGCCCCGGCTATTCTCTCATACAAGTTGGAAGTGCCCCTGCGGATCGGATTGGGATTTACCACAACGGGGGTGTTGATATAGATCTTGCCCTCCTTCGAGGAGATAAAACCCTCATCCACCATTCTTTCCAAAACCTGGTCCCGCGCCTTTTTATTTTCCTCGATGTTGTTGAGTGGCGAAATTCTGGTCGGGTTTTTGATGCAGCCCACAAGAGATGCGCATTCCATGGCGGAGAGATCATGCGGCTCCTTGCCAAAGTAACCAAGCGAGGCGGATCTGACTCCATAGAAACCGCTTCCGAAGGGAATGCGGTTGAGATAGAATTCCAGAATCTGCCTTTTGCTGTATTTTTTCTCGATTCGAAGAGCAAGATAAGCCTCCACAGCCTTGCGCTCCAAGCCTCCCTCTCCACGCTTTTGGGCCTCCTCCTTTAAATGAAAGGCATTGCGTGCAAGCTGCTGAGTGAGGGTACTAGCCCCCTGGGTCTGTCGCCCGGCCTTGATATTGAGATAGAGGGCGCGCAGAACCCCTATGCGATCAATGCCGTCATGTTTGAAAAACCGCTGATCCTCACCCGCCACCAGGGCATTGATCATTACCTCTGGAACATCATCGATGCGGATTTTGTCCCGGTTCTCGACAAAAATACGCCCAAGTTCACGCCCCTTACGGTCGAGAATCAGGCTTTTGATCTCCACATCATCAATCTCGTTGAGGTTGTAGATTTCAGCTCGCTCACGGAATCGATGGGTCTCTTGCTCAAAGATCATGTATCCAAGAGCGACCAGAAGAAAGCCCAGGGCAAAAAGATAGATCAGCCATTTTAGCTTGAAGAATCGCTTTTTACGGCGCTTGTTGCCCATGCTTTTGTGAGCGCCTCCGTTACTGATATGCTTTTCAACCATTGCTAAAACATGTTTGATGGGCACGGGAACTTCCGGTTACCACCCTCCAAAAACTGAACATATTCATAGCCCTAGAACCTATCAATGGCAACCCCCGCTTTCACAAACAGCCCCAACCCTTTGCAGGAGAAAATATGCCGCCGGATTACTCGGCACGGGCCCATGCCATTTCGCCAATACATGGAAATGGCACTCTATGATGTGGAGCATGGCTACTATAGCACGGAGAGGGAAAGCGTTGGCAAAGCCGGCGATTTTATCACCAGTGTCAGCGTGGGACCTTGCTTTGGCCTGATTCTCGCACACCGGCTTATCACCTACTGGCAGCAAGCCAACATGCCGAGGTCCTTCTCCATCATTGAATCGGGAGCTCACAAAGGGGCACTATGCGCCGATATTCTTGGAGAAATCAGACAACGCTCCCCCCAATTTTACGATGCGGTACACTACCACCTCGTAGAGCCTGGTGAACATATGCAGACTGCTCAGCAGGCAACACTCGCCGGTGAGTTTGCCGGCAAGTTTTCCACCCATCATTCCCTCAAGGATATCCGGGTGGATCATGGTGTTCTTATTTCCAATGAACTCATCGATGCCTTTCCAGTGGATCTCATTAAATTCAGCGGGGGCGAGTGGTGGCAGCTTTATGTGGACGCATCCGATGGACAACTGGCGTTCAGCGAACAAAAACCTCACAGCACTGAGCTTGTCGGTTTTTGCACATCACTGGGGGACGACTTTCCAGATAGTTACCTCACTGAGTTCAGTCCCGCCGTCCGGGATTGGGCCCGGGACGCCGCCAGAGCACTGGGCTCGGGTCTCATGATCACCATTGACTACGGTCATCTGGCACAGGATTACTACCATCCAAGTCGCGGCAGCGGGACACTGCAAACCTACCATCGCCATGAAAAATCAGACAACCCCCTCCAATGCCCTGGTGAGCTCGACATCACCTGCCATGTGGACTTCTCCAGAGTCATGCATGAGGCTCAGGAAGCCGGCTTTTCGGATCCTGTTTTATCGACCCAGGCAAGCTACCTCACCACACATGCCAAGGATTGGCTCATCGAGATGGAGACACGTTTCGACCAGACCAAAGAAGCTCCCGCACTGCTAAGGCAGTTCCAAACCCTTACTCACCCTGCGATGCTCGGTGGCAGGTTCATGGTTCTTGAAATGACAAAATGAATTATACTAATGAGCAAGTTATTGCTATGAAGCTATTTGCTCTCGCTATGTTTTGACAAACGCCGGCTCCCGCACTACAGCCCCCGCATGGCGAAAAAGCGTATTCTTGTATCTGATCCGATCTCGGACAAAGGAGTTGAATTACTGAGCTCGCATCCTGATTTGGAGGTGGATGTCAACACCGGCCTCAGCCCTGAGGAGCTCATTAAGATCATCCCCGCCTATCACGGCCTGATCATCCGCTCCCAGACAAAGGTAACGGCTGATGTACTGGCCGCTGCCACGGAGCTCAAGGCTGTGGGGCGTGCAGGTGTGGGTGTGGACAACGTCGATCGTGACGCTGCCACCAACCAAGGGGTGATCGTCATGAACACCCCTACAGGAAACACCATATCCACCGCTGAACTCGCTTTTACACTCATGCTCTCGGCAGCACGCAACATTGGCCCTGCCCATGCAGAAGTGCTCAAGGGCAACTTCACCGCTGCGCGCAAGGCCTACGCGGGAATCGAGCTCAATGAGAAACGACTCGCTGTGATTGGCATGGGTCGCATTGGAGCCGAGTTTGCCAAGCGTGCCCAGGCATTTGGCATGCACGTGGTTGCCTATGACCCATTCCTCACCCAGGCACGGGCAGACCAGCTCAAAGTCGAGCTTGCCGCCAACCCTGATGACGCCCTCCGTGGCGCCGATGTTGTCACTCTCCATGTCCCACTCACCGATGACACACGTCACATTATCAATGCGGATCGCCTCGCACTGATGAACAAAGGTGCCCTCGTAGTAAACTGCGCCCGTGGTGGCCTTATCGACGAGCCCGCTCTCAAAGCTGCCATTGATGCGGGCCACATTGCCGGCTGTGGACTTGATGTCTTTGAAGATGAGCCTCCAGCTGCTGATCATATACTTTTTAACGAGCCCAAGCACATCGCCTTTACTCCACACCTTGGTGCATCCACCAATGAGGCTCAGGAAAATGTGGGCATTCAGGTTGCTGAACAGCTGCGGGATTTCCTCACTACCGGCGAAATTCGCAATGCCATCAACATGCCCTCACTCGATGCGGGGGCCCTGCAGGAGGTTGGGCAATACCTCGAGCTCGCAAATTCCCTGGGCAAATTCCTCGCCAAGCTCGGCCCTGACAATCCCGACTCCCTGCGCGTTTCCTACCATGGAGAGATTGCAGAAAAAGACACCGCCCTTGTCTCGCGAACGGTTCTCACCGGATACCTCGAGGCAGCGCGTTCTGAAGGCCAGGTCAACATCGTCAACTCGCCCGCCATCGCTCACGATATGGGTCTGGAATTGATCAACTCAGTTATCAACGCCAAGACGGAATATCATGAGCTCATTGTCGCTGAGCTCACCAAGGATGATAAAAAGTTCCGTGTTTCCGGCACCATAATCGGCAAATCACCGCGGATCGTGGAAATTGACCGCCTCTTTGTGGATACCAATATCAAGGGGCATTTCCTAATCGTGCGCAACGATGACCGCCCAGGCATTGTGGGACTTGTTGGAAGCACTCTCGGAAATGCCGGGCTCAACATTGCCAACCTCTCCCTGGCACGCAACAAAACCAAGGGAGACGCGCTCAATGTGATTGAACTGGACACAGCTCCTGGAGCAGAGATCATTCAGTCATTGTCGCAAGCACCTGGTATTTTATCCGTCGTCGCCATCGAAATCTGAGATTAAACCCCTGATTTTTACCACAAATAGGCTTTACACAGCATCGAATCCGGTTATTTTCCGCGTCCCGACCCAGACCAAGGGTCACATCAACCGGATCTGAGACCCGTGATCCGCAACGCACATTTCCATTATGAAAGTTCTCTCATCACTTTTGTCCATGAAGAAGCGCCACGAAGACTGCCAAGTCGTAAAGCGCAAAGGAACTCTTTACGTCATTTGTAAGAGCAACCCTAAATTCAAGGCCCGCCAAGGTGCCACCAAGGGCACTCGCCTCAGCAAAAAGGGTGTTAAGTAAACCTCAACTTCCTGAGCAGAAAAAATCTTCCACCCTGCACCACATCAATGGTGCGGGGTTTTTTTTATGCCTGCATCCGAAGCACTGCACAAGCTTAGCTGGAGCGACTCCGCTTCACACGCATGCGGATGGTCCATGCCACTGCCAAAAGCAGGGATATGAGGACTGCATAAACCCACCACGGTATTGGGATGGAAGTGGTCAGCAACAATTCAATGGGCGCGTTGCGATGATCCGCCAGCTTGTGCTTCCACCTCAGGGTTTTGCCATCGTCACTCACCTCGTGGGCGTTGCTGCTCTCAACAGGATACGGGAGGTGGATGGCATAACGGAATTCTGAATCCCCGAGTGTAGAGGCCCCCTTCGAACCGAGATATTCATCCAGCAAGGGCTTCAAATCAACCTCACGAGTCATATTGGCGCTGAGCCCATTTAAGCTGAGGGAAATGCGCCCGATGATGGCATGCAAAATCTTATCGCCCATGCCTGACACGTGATCAGGCCCATGCTCCGGCAAACATCCCTCCAAGGCCAACAGATCATCAGTCTCAAGCTCCAGGACGATGACTCGCTTCCCATTTTGTTTTTCAACTGTGTTGGTCAGCAACCTGAGATCCTTTGACCCCCCAAGCTCCGTTTCGATACTGGATCGCAGTTTCTCTCCATCCTCAGCTGACAAGAGCAGTCCCGGAACCCGGTAAACCGCCTTCACCCAAGCGCTTCCGTCTGCACTAATGACGATTTCCTCCTCACCATCAATACAGCTCGCTAATAAAAGCAAAGCCGCACAGAGTGAGCTTTTTAAGAGAGCCTTGATAAGCGAAAACATTGTGACCATCTGCATCGTGCCTGGGACCGGGAAAAGTTTTCAGCTTATTGGATCCGTGTCAGCTCAGCACTGTGCGCTGAAAAACCGGCCCCAAAGGCACAGAGCCAAAGCTTGTCAACCTTCCCCACATCCCGGTTCAGAAACTTTTCCAATGCAACCAGCACACTGGGGCTGCTCAAGTTACCGTGATCCCGCATCACTCCGCGTGCCAGACTGAGCTTCTCTGTGGGCAGCACTTGCTCTAATGCCTCTATGACATCGCGACCACCTCCATGCGTAACCCACTCCTGAGGCTCTTGCCCGCGCAACTCGTAAAGTCGACCCACTGTCTTCGCTGCCAGTTCGGGCACGCTTCGGTCGAGCTGGTTTCTCAACCTTCCCCCGGCATTGGTGAATCTGATTTTTTCACGCTGCTCGGGGATGTGCAAACTGGAAAAACCCCCGACTTTCCACTGGCCACCCTGCCCGGACCAAATGGCCGCGGCCGCGCCATCGCCAAACAAGCAGGTTGAGATCAACACCCCAAAGTCGTTCTCCACATGAAAGGCCGCTGAGCAAACCTCCACTGCCACGGTTACAATGACAGCATGCGGATGGCGTGCCACGAATCCATCGGCAGCACGCAACAGGGGGACGGCTGCCCCGCAGCCAAGCCCCGTCATATCCTGGAGGAAAACATCTTCTCGCAAACCCAGACGCTCAGCCAAATGACTACTGACACCGGGACAAAGATACCCCGTGCAGGATGATACAAACACCGCATCCACCTCATCGGGGCGGTGCCCGCTTTGAGCCAGAGCCTTGCCAACGGCTTTCGCCGCGAGTTCCGGAGCCTCGCGCTCGTAGGCCTCATTGAGCTCTTGAGCACCTCGCTGCCATGCCTCATCCAGTGAGTTGAGGGCAAAATGACGTTTTTCAATACCGCTGTCCCCGGCCAACACTTTTTCCAACACCATTCTGGATCGGTCGGTCAAATCACCCCAGAAGTTGGCACCTCGCATTGCCTCAAGGCACTCAGCCTGAGTAAAACTGTTGTCCGGAAATGCGCTGCCAACCGATAGTAAATTCATTTGGATCGTAAGTGGTTAAAAAGAAAGCCAAAAGGCAGGAGCCCGCTCATCGCAGACCATTTGAGCAGACCGCGACCAAGACCATTAAAAAGCAGCGGGTGCAAACTGCCAGCTAATCTCATCCGCTTGGCAAAATAGTTTTCGCAATCATCAGCAAAAGCCTGGCACGCCTCCTCCCAAGCCAGCTCCCCTTTTGCAAATTTTGCCAGCCATGGCCCGGCCAGCCAGGATGATTCAATCGCCATACTCATGCCGTTTCCCGTGAAAGGGGGGATCAACAATGCCGCGTCACCCACGCAAATAGCACCTGATTTTTCCTGCCCCCCCAGATCAAAACCGGCTGTCGCACAGAATGAACCCTCATCAATATCCCAACTGCAAAACCTCTCATGGAGTGCCTGAAGCCCGTTCATTGCGAGATAACTTGCCATCATGTTTTTTCTCTCCGCAGTTTTATCAACCCTGAACAAACCACAGCAATTAACACGCCCATTCTCTATACCGGACAAACCGAGATAACCGCGCTTGCCCACATGCATCTCAAGGCCCTCGAGATCAACATCCCGGGCGTGCACTTTGAGACCTATCCATTCTCCACGCCGCTTGCGCTTGCCCGTTGCCCACACCCTACCCTCGCCGTCCTCCGGGCCGACCCTCGTTCCAACTAGCAATTCACCACCAGCCGCCTCAAAAACCGCGGCAAGGTCAGCATCCATGCGATAGCGTGACAAGCCCATCGCCTGCTGCGGAAGTTGCTCACGCATCACCAAGTCATCCCCCATCCACCATGCCATATCCTTGTGATGCCTCGCGCCCTTGAAAATCTCACGAATTCCCATTTCCTCGAGGACCTTCGTGCTTACACCACATACGAACTCGCCGCACACCTTGTGCCGGGGGTAGCTGCCGAACTCCACAATTCTGACGGGCACACCGAGATTGCGCAGATAAATGCCAAGGCTCAGACCACTCAGCCCCCCGCCGATAATTTCGATTTTTTTCATCTCACTCCCCTCAGACGAATACCCCCAAACACCCCCCTGCACTCCGACCAATCCAGATTCATATCAAGCATCTTTGCCAACTCCCCAGGCCTAAACCCAGCACGTATACTTACTGCCATATCGTGTCGGGTGACATCATTGACAAAGGGAAACAAACACCGGCCCATCAACAGGCTCATCGCACCGCGATACGGTTCCGCTGTCAATAAAGCGCGTATTCCACCCATGTTGTTCCCTAGTTGTGAGAGCTCCAATACCTCAAAGTGATGTAAAAAAAGATTCGTTACCACGACCGTGCTCTCGTCATATGCATCGTAATCAAACACATCCCCCTGCCACCATAAAACCCGGTCATCCAAGTGCTCCGGACGTGGCATCTGATCCACACCGATCATCTCCAGATTTGGCCATTGTCCAATGATGGAACTCGCCAAGGATCCGCCTCCAGCACCCAGCTCCACAACCCGGCCCACGCCCGACATCTTTCCCAACTCATGGAGGATCCAATTCTCACCGCGCATGAACCAATTCACCAGGCGCAAATCCCTGCGGCTTCGCACGGCCCGCTGATCAGAGGCATCAAGCTCATCAAGTATCTCGGGTAAGACCAGGCGATTCACGAACACCACTATTCATCAACAGCATCGATAAGCAACGCATAATGCCACAAGCAAGTGTGCGTTTGCCCATTACCCAGGCCCGGGGCAGCTTGAAAACCCGTCACTCCACCCGCATTCCCCTTGCCACCCAGTCGGTCATGTGGCAGGAATCCGTCGATGCAAAACCCATGGCATAACAGGATCTCGGAGCGGTTTTTCGACCAGCCCCATGATCAAATTGACTGGCACCTGAGCCTTGCCGTGGATGGAACCCTGCTCCTTGCCGCCGTTTTTACGGCTTTCCTCTCCTACTTCATCGTGCGCAAGCTCGTCTTTGGCATTGTCGCCCGGGTGGTTCAAAAAACAGAATCCACCTGGGATGATGAGCTGCTCAATAGCAAGCTCTTCAAATGGATCTCCCTGTTGATACCCGCGGTCATTATTCTCACCGCAGCCCCCCATGCCATCATCACCCACCACGACGGGGTGCCCATCTTTTCCACCCTCATCCAGACCACGGCAAAGATCTTTATCATCATCTTCTCATTCCTGGCCATTAGCTCACTGCTCAACATTCTCGAGCGTATCTATGGCAAATCCGAGGTATCCAAAGAGCTCCCCATCAAAAGCTTTTTGCAGGTCATCAAGATTATCCTCGTACTTGCGGCAACCATATTGATCATCTCCACACTCATCGGCAAATCCCCTGTCCTTATTTTCTCAGGGCTCGGAGCCATGACTGCGATCATGATGCTGATCTTCAAGGATAGCATCCTCGGCCTGGTGGCAGGCATCCAACTCTCGGCAAACCGCATGGTTGCACGCGGAGACTGGATAGAAATGCCCAAGTTTGGCGCCGACGGAGAGGTCATGGAAGTGGCACTCACCACGGTGAAAATACGCAATTGGGACAAAACCATCACCACCATACCCACCTACGCGCTCATATCGGACAGCTTCAAAAACTGGCGAGGCATGTCCGCCTCAGGGGTGCGCCGCATCAAGCGCTCGGTGAGTCTGGACATGTCCAGTGTGGCATTTCTCAACGAGGAGTCCCTGACCCGTCTGCGCAAAATCTCTCTTCTCAAGAACTACCTTGATGACAAGCAAAAGGAAATTGAGGCATGGAACCAGCAGAATGCCGATCCCTCCAACCCAATTAACGCAAGGTCCCTGACCAACATTGGAACCTTCAGGGCATATATTCGGGAGTATCTCAAGAACCATCCAAAAATCTCCAAGGACGAAACACTTTTGGTACGCCAACTTCAGCCCAGTGAAAACGGCATCCCTATCGAGCTCTACGTATTCACTACCGACAATCGATGGGTCAACTACGAGGACATCCAGTCGGACATCTTCGACCATCTTCTCTCAGTGATGCCCGAGTTCGGCCTGCGGGCATTCCAGGCTCCGTCAGATCAATCTTTCAAATCCATGATCAGCGTCAGCTAACACCATGAACCTGTTCGACACCCTCAGCCGCAGCAAGCGAGATCTCAAACCCATCGATGGCGAGACCTTTCGTTTTTATTGCTGTGGACCCACCGTCTACGGGCCGGCCCATATCGGCAACTTCCGCACTTTTGTCATGCACGATGTCTTTCGCCGCGTGCTTGAGGCCGGCGGCATGAAGACCCTCCATGTGCGCAACATCACTGATGTGGATGACAAAACGATCCGAGATTCCCAGGCTGCCGGCAAATCCCTGAAGGCATTCACCGATTACTGGCTGGAGAAATTTCATGCGGACTGTTCAGCGCTCAACTGCCTGCCTCCCCACATTGAGCCCAGCGCCATCGAGCACATACCTCAGCAGGTTGCGATGATAGAGACACTCATCGCCAATGGTCATGCCTACCCATCCGATGACGGCTCGGTTTACTTCAAGGTCTCCTCCTTCCCCGACTACGGCAAGCTCTCTCACCTGGACACAAGGGAACTCGATCTCGGCAAAACCCAAAACCAACGTGCCGACGCCGATGAGTATGAGAAGGACTCCATTGCCGATTTCGTGCTGTGGAAATCCCGTAAACCTGAAGATGGTGAGAATTACTGGCCATCACCATGGGGCGAGGGGCGTCCGGGTTGGCATCTCGAGTGTTCTGCCATGATCAAGGAGTATCTCGGCAATGACTTTGATCTGCATTCGGGAGGGGTTGACCTCGTCTTCCCCCATCAC
Organism: uncultured Verrucomicrobiales bacterium; assembly: GCA_964463855.1. GTDB lineage: Bacteria > Verrucomicrobiota > Verrucomicrobiia > Verrucomicrobiales > Akkermansiaceae > Oceaniferula. The sequence continues at coordinate 11,071 of CAYXEC010000053.1, forward strand.
GAGAATGAAATCGCCCAGTCCCGCTGCTGCTGCGGTGGCAACTTTGCCGCTCACTGGTTTCACATCACTCACCTCATGGTGGATGGCGGCAAGATGTCCAAGTCTCTGGGTAACCTCTACACCATTGATGATCTTGCCGCCAAGGGCCACACGGCCATGGAGGTTCGCTATGTGCTCATTTCAGGGCACTACCGCAAGCAGCTCAATTTCACCCTCGACTCCCTCCATGCAGCTCGGGAGGCCCTCCAGAAATTGGCCAAGGGCCGGCAAGCGCTCGAATCACATGCCGGTGCGGCACCGGCTGGATCTGCTGCCATCGAGGACTCCCTGTTTGCCCCGGCATGGGACGCTCTCAATGAAGATCTCAACACTCCCGCCGCGCTTGGCCACCTTTTCTCGGGTCTGAAATCCGCTCAGAAGCTCGAGTGCGGTCAAGCTGCAGCGCACCTCGCTGCCTTTGACACCATTCTCAACTCACTCGGGCTTGAGCTACCTGTGGAAGAGCAGTCTGCTGACATCCCTGAGGAGGTCAGGCAGCTCGCCGACCAGCGCTGGCAAGCCAAACAGAACAAGGACTGGGCCGCTTCAGACCAACTGCGTGACCAGCTTACCACCATGGGCTGGACCATCAAAGACAACCCGGATGGTTATGAGCTCAGCCAGTCATAGGCATTCCTACTTGAAACCGACGCTTGGAAATAAGACAATGACCCCATGATACGCCCTCGCCGTAATCGCAAATCACCCGCCATCCGTGCCCTTGTCCGGGAGACCTCATTGTCGGCATCAGACTTGATCTACCCGCTGTTTGTCCATGACAAGAACACGGACGGGGCGATTGATTCCATGCCTGGTTGCACGCGCTGGTCTGTTGAGGGATTGGTCAAGGAGGCTGGAGAGGCTCATGCCATGGGCATTCCAGCGGTAGTTCTCTTCCCTGCCATCGCGGAGGATTTGAAAAGCCGGGATGCTGCCGAGTGCCACAATGATAATGGACTCATCCCGCGCAGCATCAAGGCACTCAAGGCTGCCCATCCGGAACTCATGGTCATCACCGATGTCGCCCTGGATCCCTATAATAGTGACGGACACGATGGGCTCGTCGGGGAAAACAGGCAGGGAAACTTGGAAATACTCAACGATGAGACAGTAGAAATCCTCTGCCAGCAAGCCCTCTGCCATGCCCGTGCCGGGGCAGACATGGTGTCCCCGTCTGACATGATGGACGGCCGTGTCGAAGCCATCCGTGCAACACTCGACTCAGAGGGTTTTGTGGATGTCTCCATTCTTGCTTACACAGCCAAATATGCCTCGGCCTACTATGGACCTTTCCGTGGAGCCCTGGAATCCGCCCCCAAGGCTGGTGACAAAAAAACCTACCAGATGGACCCAGCCAACCAGCGCGAGGCGATTCGCGAAACCCTGCTTGATGAGGAAGAGGGTGCAGACATCATCATGGTCAAACCAGCCGGACCCTACCTGGATGTCATTTCCCAAGTACGTTCTGCAACCACTTTGCCCGTTGCCGCCTATCAGGTCAGTGGGGAATATCTCATGATCAAGGCTGCCGCCAAGGACGGCTGGCTCGATGAGCAAGCCGTCATGATGGAGTCCCTTGTTGGCATCAAACGTGCCGGTGCTGACATCATTGTCACCTACTTTGCCAAACAGGCAGCGAGCTGCCTCTAGAGAGGCTCGCCCGGGCGCATCCTACTTCAAGAGGTCCTTGAGCAGACTTCCCGCCTTTTGCTTGATAAGCCCCTGAGTTGCTTTTTGGGTAGCCTTCGACACGTCGATGATCTTGCCATCCGGCCTCACCTTGGGCTCTGAGAAATCACCGGACGATTTGATTTTAACCAGTAGGCGATCATCGCGAAACAGATTGCTCTGCACCTGATCGGCAACACCTTGCCTCAGCTCCTCCGGCATCATCTCAAGCCCCTTGGCAATGGCGAGAGTCATCGCTGAACTTGCCTTTTGGGAGGCGAGCAACTCTCCCCTCATGTCATGCTCATCTGTCTTGGTGTTGAGCCAGCTCCCATCCAGCACTGCGACTTCCCAGTCAGCCACCCAGATGGAAAGAGCCTTTCGCACAAGAATGCGTCCCTGATGATAATGCGCGGCGATGGATTTGCTCCGTCCGAATGTGGCTCGCTCGGGCATTGCACCCACACGGATACCCACTTTGTGCAATATGGATAGGTTCGCCCACGCGCGATCGATCCAGGGGATATTGGTGCCGAGCCAGGATTCATCAGAGAGGCTCAATGAGCCTTCGACCTCCGGCTCAATCCCCCCGGTTGCCACATTAAACAAGCTCACCTCGGCAAGCCCGTCCAGATACAAGTCACCGTAGTGATCTTTGTTATCGGCATAGACCCTGATCAAGCTGTCAGCCTTGAGCTGGGCTTCGTTGGCATCAGCCAGATTTTTGGGGTCCACCTTGATGGAACTCAACTCGACATTCAAGTCCCTGAATTGAAGCTCCATGCCCATGGCCTCGAGCTCAAGATCGATATCAACACCACTTAACGAAAACTTTCCAAGTGAGGTCACAAATTCGCCGTGCTCATGGATGTTGAATCCATCTTTCTTGCCCGCATCGCCCTCATCTTCCCTGTCCTGGGCATGAGGAGATTCGAACAAAGTTGCCAGGGAGGTGGTTCCATCCCGGTAGCAGGTTATCTTCAAATCGACATCCTCTATCCGGACTTCCCGCACATCGATCTGCTTTTTAAAGAGAGCCAGCCATTCAATGCTAAGACTCATTTTCCCTATCTTGACCGGAGCGTCACCAACACCCAGCCCCTGCCTTGGGCTCAGTGAGACGCCTGTGACAAGCACCTTGGCCGGGAAATTGAAAATGGAAAGCTCCACCCCACCGATCATTACCTCACTGTTGATGGATTTCTCGATTTTCTCCTCAAGGAATTCCCTGCTGACAATCTTTTTGACGAGGATTCCAGTTCCTACTGACAAACACAGCAAGACCATTACCAGCAATGCCATGATCTTGATGAGACGATTGAATGTGAAAGCGGCCATGTGGAAAAATACTCAATTTTGCATGGCGGAATGAAGCGGATCAAAGCGGGCTTCATCCACCATGTGATATGTGTTTGATCCTCTTTATTATCACGCAGCTTTAGGCGAAGACAAATAAAAACGGGATCCAGGGGAATATAGCCGATTCAAATCTTGCACCCCAGACCCGCATGACAATATCGTGCGTCCATGATCTTAACACTACTAAGCGCCGTTTGTCTGATAGCACTTGGGCTTGGAGGGTTTATCGGTTGGGAAAAGCTCGCCACGGAAGGCAATCAGATGGAAATGCTCATGCCGGTTTTTTTTGGGGGAGCTCTCATCATCTGCATCGCCTTTGGTCGCCAACACTACCGGCACGGCCTCTATGGAGGTCTCATCATTGCAATGCTGGGCATCATGTCCGCTCTGTGGCGTATCTATCAATATGAGAAATTTCAAAGTTTCTCTGATCCCAAGACCCAGATTGTAATGGCCATGGCCGCCATATGCGCATTCCAACTC
>CAYXEC010000054.1:0-14549 GCA_964463855.1 uncultured Verrucomicrobiales bacterium
TGGAGGTTTGGTGGTCAGCTTTTTAGGGGGTATGTTAGGTGTGCCTGCCTAGTTTGTTAGATGATGATCGGTCAAACTGACGACAGGCACAGCAGACAAAACAACATGAACATCGCGGGTGACCTCTTGGATCGCTCAATGTGTCAGCGGTTTTCGTCCGGGTTATTTTGGGCGCTAAGCCTTGGAAATATTAGCTTTGCAGCGACCCATGGTCAACAGGCAACTATAAAAATTTAAGACTTTTTTTGTAATTTTTAAAAAAATAAAGTGATTTTTTTGTAATCAAATATAACTACTCACGCTCCCCCTTGGTATTGTATGCCCCATAGAAAAAAAGACCTTTTGGATTTTAAGACGACTAAAAATAAACTTTTTTGCTTAGTTATCAAAGTGGATGATTCGTGGGCAAAAAGACCCCTTTTCAAAAAAACAGGCAGCACAGGTAGTCCTTTTGTGCAACAAGGATCAGCTTTAAAAATCCTCCAATCCAGCACTTCCGGCTCTCAGAGCTTGTCACGCTCCTCCCGGATCACCGCGAGCATATCGTAAAGTGCCAACAGGATCACCATCACCCCATAGAGTCCGCTGAGGCCCCACCAGAGCATGAAATAGCCCAGATTCTGCTCCAACCACGCGGCCAGCGGCCAGGCGCCAATGAGCACGAGAAGCAGCAGCACGATGAGGAGCTGCAGCAGCATCCTGCGCCGGAGTTTGCGCGTTTTGAGGATCATGCGGGCCATTGACACGCATACTCTTGCCCAGCTTGCTCTCTTTGCCGACATGCACGGAACTCTAGCCGGGCAGCGCCAATCTCCAAGCAAGAAACACATCCGGCTCGGGTGAAAACACCGGGGCACCGACAGATCAAGGCCAATAAATTTCGTGAATTTGGCTGTTCAAATTGTCGGCAAACCCGCTATCAATCCTCCCGCCATGCTTGACATCAGAGCCATACGCGACAACGCAGACTTGATCAAACAACGCCTCAGCACCCGTGGGGGTGATGCTCACACGCTTATCGACGAGGTGCTCGCCTGTGATGAAACCCGGCGCAAGGCGGAAACTCAGCGCCAATCCCTGCAGTCTCAGCGCAACCAGCTCTCCAAGCAAATCGGCGCCCTCATGGGCCAGGGCAAGGCGGATGAGGCGGAGTCCATCAAGGAGGAGGTGCGCGTCATCGGTGAGCAAATCGCCGAGCTCGATATCGAGACCGAAAAATCCGCCGACCGGCAGACGGAGTTGCTGATGAGCATTCCCAACCTGCCCCATGAAGACTGCCCGGTGGGTGCCGATGAGGAAGCCAACCCGGAGCTGCGCGTCTGGGGAGAAAAGCCCGATATCGCCGAGCCCCTTGACCACGTGGCACTGGCGGAAAAACACGGCCTGATCAGCTTTGAGGACGGCACCCGGATCACAGGCTCGGGTTACGTTGTTTACCGAGGACAGGGGGCTCGCCTGGAGCGCGCCCTGATTCAGTTTTTACTCGATGTGCAGACCCGGGAGCATGGTTATGAGGAGGTCAATGTGCCCCACATCATCAAGCGTGAGTGCATGGAGGGAACCGGCCAGCTGCCCAAGTTTGAAGACGACATGTATGGCATTGAGAACAACTCGCTGTTCCTTGCCCCCACGGCCGAAGTGCCGGTGACCAATCTCTACCGGGACACCCTGCTCACCGAAGACCAGCTGCCCGTCAAGCTCACCGCCTACACGCCCTGTTTTCGCCGTGAGGCAGGCAGTGCGGGACGGGACAACCGGGGCATTATCCGCATGCACCAGTTTGACAAGGTGGAGCTCGTCCAGCTCGTGCACCCGGAGCAGTCCGCCGCCGGTCTTGAGGAACTCACCGGCCACGCGGAGGCGATTCTGCAGAAACTCGGCCTGCACTACCGGGTCATCGAGCTCTGCACCGGGGACATCGGCTTTTCCTCGACAAAGACCTACGACATCGAGGTCTGGTCACCCGGGCAGGACAAGTTCCTCGAGGTTTCCTCCTGCTCAAACTTCGGGGACTACCAGGCCCGGCGCATGCGCCTGCGCTTCAAGGACAGTGAGGGCAAGAACCACATCTGCCACACGCTCAACGGCTCAGGAACCGCCCTGCCGCGCCTCTATGTGGCACTCATCGAGCAGTGCCAGCAAGCGGACGGAAGCATCCGTATTCCCGAGGCCCTCGTGCCCTACTTTGGAGCGGACAAGATTGGCTCATAGTCAACTGGGCGCTTGCCAAGCCGCCAAGGCAACCAGCCACACTACGCCGGCCAAGATCACGGCGGCGTTATGTTTCTATATTTCTAAAAATATAGTATATTAACCGTTTTTGCTCCACGGATGCAGGAACTCGTGCTTGCCATGCCAGTCCTCCAGCTCGTGTGCAGACCACGCCACGGCGAGCACGTAGGCCGCCGGCACTACCACAATCGCCACACCAAAGGTAGCCAGGGCGAGGAGTGCGGTCACCAGGACAAGCAGCAGGTTGCCGCCGATGAGAATACCCAGCCCCGCCGCGTAGTGATGCTTGTAGAGGTGCCCGGCACCGGGAATGATGCTCAGGATCGTCGCAATCAGGTCACGGTCTTTTTTTCTCAGGTGTATTTCTTCCATAAACAATCTCCTATTAAAGTTCACCTTACAGGATAACACCACACCAGGCCCGTGGAAACAAAAAAGCGCCTGGAGATGGGAACTGCCGCAAAGCGGCCTCTTTCTGCTTTCCAAATTTCCGCTTTCCGCTTTGCTTTCCGTCTCATCCGCCGCAGGCGGGAGATCATCCTTCCACTCGAACTCGCAACTCCAACTTTCATCCGCATGCGGATGAATCTGCTATGCCTGCCGCACCCAAGCCCAAAGCGACCAAACACCCGCTGGACAACAGCCGGGCCCTGCGGAGCCGCCTGGCCGCCTGGTTTGGCAAGGAGGGTAAAAGCTATCCATGGCGCCAGACCACAGACCCCTGGGCCATCCTGGTCTCGGAAATCATGCTGCAGCAGACCCAGATCGCCACGGTTCTGGGTGAGAATGCCGACGGCAAGGGCGGCCACTACCGGCGCTTCATGGCACTCTACCCCACCCCACAGGCCATGGCGGAGGCTTCCGGGCAGGAGGTTCTCAAGGCATGGGAAGGGCTGGGTTATTACAGGCGCGCGCGTAATCTGCACGCGGCGGCCAAGGCGATCACCCGCGATTACCAAGGGCGCTTCCCGGACACTTATGAGCAGGTGCGTGCCCTGCCTGGCATTGGCCCCTACACAGCGGGAGCAGTCGCGTCCTTCGCCTACAATGAACCGCGGCCGATCGTGGATGCCAATGTTGGCCGGGTGTTCTCCCGCCTTTTTGATTACCGGCTGCGCATTGACACCACGGCAGGCAACAAGCAGCTCTGGCAGTGGGCAGAACAGCTACTGCCCTCTCGCAATGCCCGGGTTCATAACTCAGCACTCATGGAGCTGGGACAGACCTTCTGCGGCAACTCATCACCTGACTGCGCAAACTGCCCGGTGAGCGGCTTTTGCCTCTGTGAGGATCCAGAGGATCTGCCACAGAAGAAAACGCGGCAAAAAACAACCCGCCTTGATGAGTTTGCCATTTTCAGCTGTGACTCGCATGGACGCGTGCTGCTGCAGCAGCAGCAAGACGGCGGCCGCAGGGAGGGCATGTGGCACATCCCCCGGCGCGATCACGGGGACACTCTCGATCTCGCCCTCTCGCTGAAAACCAGCTACACGATCACCCGCTACCACGTCACTCTGCGCATCTACGCAAGTCACGCGCACGAGACCACCGTTCATGACCATGAAGCGTGGCACGCCCCGGAGCAGCTGGAGAATCTCCCCATGCCCAGTCCTGACCGCCGCGCTCTCAACTGTCTGCTTGAGGGACTCATTTGACACGGGCTCTGCTTGACTCCATCACCGCGATTACTATTTTTCTCAGGCCGTGATTCACAAAGCATTCATCCTTGGAGCAGGCTTGGGGACCCGCCTGCGACCGCTCACCCACGTCCTGCCCAAACCACTGGTGCCCATCCTGCATGAGCCCCTGGTCAACTATGCGCTGCGTCACTGCCAGGAGGCCGGTATTGACGAGTTTGCCATCAACACCCACCACATTCCCGAGGCATGGGAAAAGGCCTACCCGGATGGCATCTTCAATGGCTCACCCCTGCATTTTTATCATGAGCCCGTGCTGCTCGAGACCGGTGGCGGCATTCGCAACATAAAAGACTTTATCGGCACGGACCCGCTCCTCGTCTACAATGGGGACATCCTCACTGGCATTGATATCAGCAAGCTCATTGAGACGCACGAAGCATCCGGCAATGTTGCCACCCTGGCACTGCGCTCCACCGGACCCAAGCGCAACGTCAACATCGAGGGAGGGCTGGTCACGGACATGCGCAACACGCTGGGCGACACACCCGGCACGCACCAGTTCACCGGCATCTACTGTATCGAGCCGGAGATTCTCGAGCTCATCCCCGATGAGGAGATCTCCTCGATTGTGCCCGCCTTCATCAAGCTTATCGAGAAGCAAAAACTCGGTGCCGTGGTGCTCGATGAAGGGCACTGGTATGACATTGGCAACGTGCAGGCCTACCGCACCATCCACCGGCAGCTGCGCACCTCAAGTGCTGACGCCATCCATCCGGACGCGCAGATTGACCCAAAGGCCTACGTGGATACAGACACCTGCTTCATTGGTCCGGGGGCGGTGGTTGAAGCGCATGCGCGGCTCGAGAACACCATTGTCTGGCCCGGAGTGCGCGTGCCCAAGAACATGGTGCTCACGGGGCACATTGTCAGCGAGGACCTGAAGGGCCTGGAAGAGGAGGAGTGAATGCGGAATGCGGAATGCGGAATTGGCCGCCCCGCGGGGGTTGTAGTTAAAGTTCAAAGTTTAAGTTTGTGCGCCTGTCACAGATCTAGTATGCCGCTGCCACCCCTCCGCCCGCAGGCGGAAGAATCCACTTCAACTAGAACTTCAAACTCCAACTTCATCCGCTAGCGGATGAACCTGCCATGCCAGCTGACACCCTACTCACGGCAGTCCGCAATTACCTCAAGCTCGGACCGACCCACACATGCATCATGGAGCCCATCACCAAGGGGGCTTCCGGACGCACGATCATCCGTCTCAAGCCGGAGGGGCACCGCACCTACATCGGCATTCACTACACGCTGGACCGCAAGGACAACGCAAACTACCTGCCGGTTTCCGAGTTTCTGAGCAATGCCGGCTTCAACGTTCCCGAGGTGATTTATGACAACCCGGGGCGCCGGGTGGCCCTCGTCGAGGATCTCGGTGACACGGACCTGCTCAGCATGAAGGACGAGCCCTGGGAAGTGCGTGAGCCCATTTACCGCTCCGCTCTCAAGCAGCTCGACAAGCTTTTCTATACGCGCCCACCCAAGGACCTGGAATTGCAGCCCCCCTTTGATGAGGCGATGTATCGCTGGGAGCAGGAATACTTTTTTGATCAGGTTGCAGATGAACACCTCGGCATGAATCCCGCCGTGGTCGACGAGCTCTCTGAGCACGCAGCACTCAAACAGATGGCCAAGGATCTGGGTGCCTCATCGCGCAATCTCGTTCACCGTGACTTCCAGAGCCAGAACATTCTCGTGCATGATGGCAAGGCATGGCTCATTGACTTCCAGGGCATGCGCTACGGCCGTCAGGAATACGATCTCGCCTCCCTGGTCTATGACCCCTACATGAACCACTCCGCGGAGGACCGCCTGAAGCTGCTCGACTTGTGGGAGGAAGTCTCCGAGGAGGAGCCGATTGCTCCCATCCTCCAGAAATGCGCCGCCCAGCGTTTGATGCAGGCGATGGGTGCCTTTGCCAAGATCGGCCGCCAGCCCCAACAGGAATGGTACCTGCAGCACATTCCCACAGCGTCCACCATTCTGCGCGATGTGATCTCCGGATCGGATCTTGAAGAGCCCTTACTACCTGTGCTAGATGAAATCGATTCACGTTGACTGCCCTCCATCTTAAATCGCGGCTCCGCATCGCTGCTCTCGCCCTGGGAGTCGGCTGTCTTGTCCTATACCTCAGCAAGACAAGCTCGTGGATCAAGCAGCTCGATGCGTCCTTTGTGATGATGGCGATGAGCTACCAGAAAGGTGAACAATTCGTCTATCAGCTTGATGAGGATTCCAACAAAATCACCATCGGCAGCCTGAGCAAAAAACAGGGGCAAAAAAATCACCCGCAGAGCATCCAGATCACGGATGACCCGGATAAGATCTTTGAGCAAAGCCCGCCCTCGGCACTTGACTACGCGATCATCCTCACTGCCTTACACAAGCATGGCTTCAGGGATGTCGTGCTAACCACAAACTTGAATTGGGACCAGCGGGTGGGCATTGAGACCCAGGGCCTGGGACGCCAGCTCGGCCTCTTCGATTACTCGGCCATCTCCCTGCCAGTGACCCGGGTGGCCACGCCCCGGCCCGTGCCGGACATGCTCAAACGCAGTCTCATTCCCATGGCACAAGTCACCGGCAACCACCATCAGCTGCCACTCATCAATCACGCCCCCGTGCCCGTGCATGCCGATGGCGGCAAACACACTCTGGCGGGGTTCAGCGAGGTGGAGAGCATCCCTCCAACGCAAGGCCGCATTCAACTGCTCGCCCACTGGCAAGGTCAGGGGCTGATCCCCTCCATCGAGTTGCTCACGGTCATGATCGCCCACAAGATCAGCCCCGCGGACATCAGGGTGAGCTGTGAGGATCACATCCGCCTTGGCAAAAACGGCCCCATCATCCCGATCGATGCCTTCGGCCAAACCCCGGTGCCCCAGGAAGTATCTGCAAGCCTGGCGCCCCTGCCGGCTGAAAAACTCATCGCTCCTGTTGCTGAGAATGAAGCACCCCTGAAACTGCCCAACCCGCCACCCATCGCCCTGATCCACGCCTCGGGAAAAGAAAGCTCAATTACCAACACCCTCTCTGCCGAACGCCTGGCCGATCTCATCGCGCTATCACACCATTACCCCATTCCCGAAAACCGCACGAGCTACCCAAGACTACCCATCTGGGCATCTCTGATCCTACTCCTTGATGTGGCTTTGTTAAGCTTCTGGTACGGCGGGCTTGTCCGCTCCATTCGCAAGCTTGCCTACGTCGTCTCCGCACTCATCCTAATCCCGCTTTTGTTTGCCCTCCTGGCTGCACTTCTCTACCTGACCCAGCACTGGCTGAGCCTCTCCGCCCCACTCGCCACCCTGTTCACCGTATGGATCCTGCACGTCACAAGGCTCAAGCGCCCGCTGCCTCAACAAAACACCACGCCGTGATCAAGCCTCACAGGCAAATCCGGCATGAAGTGTTTGCCGAAATTTAGAATTTCGTAATCGCCATTAACTGCTTAGATAACCGCATGTCTCTGGACACCAACATCAACAAAGCCTCCGTACTCATCGAGGCCCTGCCCTACCTGCAGTCCTTCCGCGGCCACACCTTCCTGATTAAAATGGGGGGCTCCGCCATGGAAGACCCCAATCTCGTGCGCAAGGTGATGCGCGACATCGTGTTCATGGAAGTTGCGGGTATTAACCCCGTCATCGTGCACGGGGGCGGCAAGGCGATATCCGCCGCCATGGAGGAGGCCGGGCTGGAGGCAAAGTTTGTCGGCGGGTTCCGGGTGACGACCCCGGAGGCCATCGAGATTGTCGAGCAAACCCTCTCCCACGCCATCAACCCGGGGCTGGTCAACATGATCACTGACTTCGGGGGCCTGGCACACGGCATTCCCGGCACGGATGTCTTTGTCGGCCGCAGAATCCAAGCAACGGCGGAAAATGGTGAACAAGTCGACATCGGCCGCGTTGGCGAGGCAGTCGGCTGCAAGCTCAAGCTTGTGCAACAGCTCATCAGTGCCGAGACCGTGCCCGTGATCTCTCCACTCGCTGCCGAGGAGGAGACGGGCAAGCCGCTCAACGTCAATGCCGACCTCGCCGCCGCATCCCTGGCCAAAGCCCTCGGGGCGACCAAGCTGGTCTATCTCTCCGACGTGCCAGGTATTCTCGCCGACCCGGGAGACCCCGCTACCCTGATCCCCTCCATCAACCGCTCCGAAGCCAACGAACGCATTGCGGACGGCACCATCAGTGGTGGCATGCTGCCAAAGATCCACTCCGCGCTGGACTCACTCGAGCACGGCGTGGGCAAGGTGCACTTCATTGACGGCCGCACTCCCCACTCCCTGCTACTGGAGATCTTCACCCGCTCCGGTATCGGCACGGAGATTGTTTCCTAGCTTCCGCCGGTGGCGGAAGCTGAAAGTTGAAAGCGGAAAGCCGACAGGATGTTTTTACGAGCCACTACTAACTCGAACTTCAAACTCGAACTGGTCTGCTTGCAGACCACCTCACTTTGATGTTGGGAATTTGCCTTTTGGGGTTTAGAACATGCCATGCCCACTTTCCTTGAGATCCTGCAGGCCGTGAACTGGCAGCACCCCGTCCTGGTGGTCTCTGCCTTTGTGCTCGGTGCCAGTGTAGGCTCTTTTCTCAATGTGGCCATCTACCGGCTGCCACGCGGCCTGAGTGTCAACAAGCCGAGGCGTTCCTTCTGCCCTGGTTGCAACAAGGAGATCCCCTGGTATCGCAACATTCCACTGGTGACCTGGCTGCTGCAGCGCGGCAAGTGCGCCGAGTGCCATGGACCCATTGCTTTCCGCTACTTCGCTGTCGAGCTGCTCACCGCCTGTCTGTTCCTGTTAATGTGGCTGGCGTTTCCCAAAAACCCCGGTGAGGCGCTCTTCTACATGATCCTCATGGCCTTGCTGGTAGTGATCGTCTTCGTGGACGCTGAGCTGATGCTTATTCCCCTGCAGGTGACCTGGCTGGGAATCGGCCTCGGCCTGGCAGCAGGTCTGCTCGTGCAACATCACCTCTACCTTGATGGCGAGGCGCACGGCTGGCAGGACGGTCTGTGGATGTCGGTGAAGGGTTTTCTGGCCGGCTTCGGCGGGCTCTGGCTCGTCGTCATTCTTGGCAAGCTCGCCTTTGGCAAAAAGGATCTGGCTTTTGACGAGGCGGTGGAGTGGATGCTGCGCGAGCCGGATGAAAACGCGGAGCAAAACACGCCCGAGCAACAGCTCTGCTTCGTCATTGATGGTGAGGCCCACGCCTGGGGCGACCTCTTTTACCGGGACAGTGACCAGCTCATCATCGAGGGCAGCGGCTTCCACGTGGACGGCAAAAAGGTCGAGGCCAAGAGCCTGGTCATCAAGGGCGACCGTGTGGAACTCAAGGGCAAAACCCTGATGATCGAGGAGTTGAAATCCCTCGAGGGCAAGGCGAGGCGTGTCACCATACCGCGCGAGGCCATGGGCATGGGGGACGTTTACCTCATGGGCATGCTCGGAGCCTGCCTCGGCTGGCAGTCCGTGATCTTCACCGTCTTTGCCGCCTGCCTGTTCAGTATTTTCCTCGCCATTCTCGGCCGGCTCGGCTTCGGCCAGCGCCTGCCCTTCGGGCCCAGCCTGGCATTCGGGGCGACCTGTTGGATCCTCTGGGGCTGGCAAGCCTGGGCATGGTATGCGAGCTGGGCGGGGCTGTAGAAGAGTGAACATTGAAAGCTGCCACCGACAACCGAGTGGAACGAGATGGACAGGGAGCACCGCGACCGTGCTGCGAAGCAGTGCACGCCGTGGGTCGGCGGGCATCAATGTCGGGGTGCCTGCGGCAAAAGTTGAAATGGCTTACGGTGCGCAGGCACGAAGCCCGATAACCGCCACGTGGGCTACATGAAGCATCACTTGAACTTGAACTCCGAACTCGAACTTGCGCAGCACCCCCAAAAAAGGGATTAATAAACAGTTTTCACAATATAGAATGAATTTCGGTTGTCGTCGTGCACACTACCATGACCCATCCAGGTCGCCGCGCACACCGGCGGCCGCTTTTTTGTAATCTTGATTCCCCGGGCATCGAGGCGAAATATCCCATGCCTTGCCTCCGTATCATGGAGATGATTTCTCTGATGATAGACACCTCATTGATCAACCCGGGCAAAAAAGCCGGGCTGGCACTTACCATCCTGAGCGCTCTGACATGCCTGGCAATGATTTCGAGCCACGCGCAAGAGCCACCTGCACAGCACGAGGCTGGTTTCACCCCCCTTTTCAACGGCAAGACCCTCAACGGCTGGACCATTCACGGCAATCAAGCCGGCTGGTCCGTCAAGCCCGGGGGCATTCTGCGCAACGATGCCTCCGAGGGGAATCACAACTGGATTTACTACAGCCAGAAAACCTTCAAGGACTTCATCCTCAAACTCGAGTGGCGCGTTGCCCCGAACGGCAACTCCGGCGTGTTTCTCCGAGCCAAAAAAGGCAACGCCCCCTGGGCCACCGGAGTGGAAGTGCAGATCTCCAACGCACCCCGGGATGACAAGCACTGCACGGGCTCACTCTACGGCCTGGCAGCGGTCAGTCCAAGGCCGGACGAACGCGCCGATGTCTGGCACAGCTACGAGATCCACTGCATTGGCAATCGCTACACGGTTATTGCCGACGGGGTCACCTGCGTGAAATCGACGGATGAACACAAGAGGCTCATGCAACGCCCGCTCGAGGGCTTTATCGGCCTGCAGGACGCCCACCAGAAAGCACCGAGCTACATTGAGTATCGCAACATCCGCATCAAGGAGCTTAAATAAACAAGATCCATCACCACCATGAAACATCTCATTCTTTTCCTTCTTCCCTTTTCACTCCTCACCATGTCCGCATTGGCGGACACCCCGACAAAGTCGGCGGTTCACCATTCTTCGGCGGCGGCTCCGGCTGCAGCGGCCGAGCAGCGGGTGCCCAAAGGGAACGCAAGCGCTCCCGGGCAGGGCAAGCGCCCAGCGGACGACCAGCGGGGAACATCAACGCAAGCCCCAGCGGCCGAGAGCTCGCAGGGCAAGCGTTCCAGTAATCCGAATTTTATCATCATCTTCACCGATGACCAGGGCTACCAGGATCTCGGCTGCTTTGGCTCCAAGGAGATCAAGACCCCGCACATCGACCGCATGGCCAGCGAGGGCCGCATGCTCACCTCCTTCTACTCCGCCAACCCGGTCTGCTCCGCGTCTCGCGCAGCACTCATGACCGGCTGTTACCCGAGGCGCGTGCTCAGTAAGACCGTGCTCTTCCCAGGCTCCGACATCGGCCTGCACCCCGGGGAAACCACCATCGCGGACGCGCTCAAGTCGGCCGGCTACGCCACGGCCTGTGTTGGCAAGTGGCACCTCGGCCACCATCCTGAATTCCTGCCCACCGCCCAGGGCTTTGATTCCTACTTCGGCATTCCCTACTCCAACGACATGAGCCACCCGGCAAGTGCCAAACGCCCACGCTACGGCATCTGGGACGAGTACTGGAGCAAGCCGGATGAAAGTGGCATCTGGCAAACCCCGCTCATCGAGAACGAGAAAATCATCGAGCACCCCGTGGACCAGCGCAGCATCACCCGGCGCTACACCGATAAAGCCATTGAGTTTATTAAAGCAAACAGTGGCCGAGAGCTCGCAGGGCAAACACCCAGCCGCCCCTTCTTCCTCTACCTCGCCCACAGCATGCCGCACGTGCCGCTTTATCTTCCCGATGAGCTCTACGACCCCAATCCCAAGCGCGCCTATATCTCGGTCATTGAGCACATTGATGCTGAAGTCGGCCGTATTCTCGACACCCTGCGCAAGGAAGGCCTTGATCAAACCACCTATGTGATCTTCACCTCGGACAACGGACCCTGGCTGCAATTCAAGCACCACGGGGGTAAGGCCGGTCCACTGCGCAGCGGCAAAGGAAGTACTTTTGAGGGCGGCATGCGCGTGCCCTGTGTCACCTGGGCACCCGGGCGCATCCCCGCCAACAGCAAGTCCAACGACATCGCCTCCACCATTGACCTGCTGCCGACCATCGCCAATATTGCCGGGGTCGAGCTCAAGACCAAGGGGCCCATCGATGGCATCAACATCGCTGACTTCCTACACGGCAAATCCCCCTCCCCACGTGATGAGTTCCTCTATTACAGCTCAAAGATCGAGTGCATCCGCCAGGGGGACTGGAAGCTGCATGCCACTGGCAAACAACCCCGGCTCTACAATCTCGCCGAGGACATCGGGGAGAGCAAGAATGTCGCCAAGGCAAACCCGGAAGTCGTCGCACGCCTCCAGGCACGCTTAAAGCAACTCGATGGCGAGATCAGCGGCGGCATCAGGCCCGATGGCAAGCTCGCGGAATGAGCCGCCGGTGGCGGCTTAAAACTCCAGGAAGTCTGCGATTCTATCTTCTAGAAAAAACCTCGGGCGTAGCGGGCTACCACCGGAGATAAAACCGACGTGACCACCATGCGAATAGAGCTCATAACTCACATGCTCTGATCGTTGTTCGGGCATGGGAATGACGGCATCGGTCATGAATGGGTCATCAGCAGCGTGCATAATCAAAGTGGGCATCATGACTGATGAGAGAAACTGCATGCCACTGCACTGAGCATAATAGTCATGCACATCGCTGAAGCCATGCAAAGGGGCGGTGACCTGGTCGTCGAAGTCGTAAAAGGTTTTCAAGTTTCTAACTTGGTCCGCATTAAGAAGCAGAGCATCTCTGTGCTTTGGGTTACTCAACTTGTCAGTGGTTTTTTGTTGTAGCTGCCTGATGAGATGGCGCTGGTAAATTTTTGAGAACCCTCCTTCCAGCCGCTTGGCACATGCTGAGAGTTGCAAGGGAGCGGAGACAATTACCGCACGATCCACCAGTGACGCTGCTTTTTGTTCGCCCAGGTATTTAGCGAGGGCATTGCCACCCAGACTGTAGCCGACGGCATCAATGTAAGCGGCGGGATAGAGCCCCCGGATGTGCAGTAGTGTCTTCTGCATGTCCCCGGTTTCGCCACTGTGGTAGCTACGCGCCAAACGATTGTTTTCTCCTGAGCAGCTGCGGTGATGATGCACCACGCTGCTGACACCATGATCGCTGCACCTTTTCATCAAGCGTTTCACATAGGAGGATTTTGAGCTCCCCTCGAGACCATGAAAAACCACCACAATGCGCTCTGGCTGATCACCGGCATCAAGCCAATCGAGGTCAATGAAGTCGCCATCGGCGAGCTCCATACGCTCGCGTCTCAGTGTCACACTTGGGCCTGGCAGCATGGTTGGCAGAATCGTCTGCACGTGCGGATTTTGTGCCCACCGTGGAGTGGGGAAATGCTTCACCTCATTACTGTTGATCGTGTCTGCCATACATCGCGCGGCTGATGTATTCCATTCTTCCTGCAAGAGGGCTCTTCATAAAGAAGAAAGCGGAAAGCTGGAGCCGCCGGTTGCGGCAAAGCATGGTTGGATGGCAAGCTCTCTGCCGCCCCCCTTGACAAGCAGGCGCATCTGCACAATGAAATAAGGGCATGAAACGCCGCCATTTTCTCAAACAAAGCCCGTGTGTAGCCGCAGCCTTTCTGGGACTGGAGCGCCTGCTCATGGCCGAAGCCAGCGCTGCGCTTCCACTGCGCCCACTCTACGGTCCCCTGGTCAAGGACCCCAGGGGCCTGCTCGATTTGCCCGCGGGGTTCAGCTACCGCGTTGTCTCAAGCTTTGGAGAGAAAATGGCTGACGGCCACCGTGTTCCCGGACTCTTTGACGGCATGGCAGCCTTCCCGGGCGGGGACGGACGGATCATCCTCGTACGCAACCACGAGCTGGCTCTGAAGAATACCGACATAGGTCCGTTCAGAGACAACCGCAGCCTGCCACCGGGGCTTGACCCGTCCCTGCTCCACGACGCCGGGGACCCACACGGGCGCCAGCCCTCGCTGGGTGGCACGACCACCGTGGTTTATGACCCCGCCACCGGAAAAACGGAAAAACAATACCTCTCGCTTATGGGTACGGATCGCAACTGCGCCGGGGGCGCCATGCCCTGGGGCTCATGGATCACCGCGGAAGAGCCTGAGGACATGCTCAGCGAGCGAGGCGCTCGCCACGGCTATTGTTTCGAGGTCAGGGCCACCGAGCAAGTCGGCCTGCAAAAGGCCGTGCCTTTGAAGGCACTGGGCCGCTTTCGCCATGAGGCGGTGGCACTGGATGAGCGCAGCGGGATTCTTTACCTGACAGAGGACCGCGCTGATGGCCTGCTCTACCGCTTTGTTCCGGACAAGCCGGGGCAACTTGCCAATGGCAAACTGCAGGCCCTGGCACTCAGTGGCGACGCGCCACCTGACACCCGTAACTACGAGCCCGGGGAAAAACAGTTCCCCCTGCAGCAAAATTTCCCTGCCCACTGGATTGACCTCGAGGACATCGACAGCCGGCGGGATGACCTGCGCCACCGCGGCCACAAGGCAGGGGCAACGCGCTTCGCCCGTTCCGAGGGCATCGTCTTCGCCGGGGACCACTTCTACATCGCCTGCACGGATGGCGGCAACAGCCACCAGGGGCAGATTTTCAAGCTCACCCCGGGTGCCGGCGCCAACCAGGCGGACCAGCTCATGCTCTACATCCTGCCGCAGGGCTCGGACCTCCTGAACCAGGGTGTCTAGCTGGCTG
>CAYXEC010000055.1:0-13989 GCA_964463855.1 uncultured Verrucomicrobiales bacterium
GGGAATTTTCCTACGGCTGTCATGCGCTGCGCTGGACTGCAGACAAGGATGACAACGGACTGATCGGTCCGGATGAAGTGGAGTTGAAGCGCTCCGGCACATGGTCTGCACTGACCGGGGATGAATACCAGAACATCGTTGTCCGCAGGCGCTCTCAGCTCTACATGGAGAATGCCTTCATCTACAAAAAGACTCCTACGCGGGATCTGGAGCTCTATATTGATTACCCGGATGGCTGGCAGTCCACGGATAAACGTCCCGCCATTGTCTGGTTTTTTGGCGGTGCGTGGACGACGGGAACGCCCTTTGCCTTCAAACCCCAGGCGGATTACTTTGCCCGGCGAGGATTAGTATGTATCATGGTGGATTACCGCATCCTCACAGCCGATGGCATTAAAAACGACGGCTATATCTCAGGGATGGACGCCAAAACGGCAATCCGCTGGGTGCGCAAGAACGCGTCATCGCTCGGCATTGATTCCGACAAGATCATGGCAGGAGGGGACTCCGCTGGGGGCCATCTTGCCGTAGCCACGCAAATTCCCGGTTTGAACGACCCTGAAGATGATGCGTCCATTTCCACGAGGCTTGCCGCGCTGCTATTACACAACCCCTATGTCGTGCTTATCAACCCCAAAAGCTGGGTCTACCAGATTGACTTCAAGACCCTGCCCCCTGTGTGGATAGCTTATGGCTTGAAGGACAAGGCGGCCTACACGGATGATCCGTCGACCACCAGGACCGAGCGTAACGGTGAGAGCTTTGTCAGGGAGCTCAAGGAAGCGGGTATAGCGCTGCGCACCTACATCAGGGCGGATGGGGGGCATGGATTCTGCTCGGGTCCTGACCACCTCGAGCCCAGTACACTGGACAAGGATCAATTTTTGCAGGAGTGCGGCATCCTGGAGCCCGGGACTGTGCCTGGGCCCGGCAAAAAGACTGCCGGCGTCTGGAAAAAGGAACATTTTGAGAAAATCGAGTCCGGCCAGGCAAAGCGCAGCCAGCCGCGCGTTTTGGAGTTTCCCATCAAAAAAAACCCGTAAAACGGTTAATTTTCTCTTGCCTAAACGGAGGGGGTACGTATTTTGCGCCCCGCCCGTCTACAGCCAAGCTGTTTCGGGTAAGAGAAATCCAACCAAAGCGCAGATAGCTCAGTTGGTAGAGCAGTTGGCTTTTAACCAATTGGTCCTGGGTTCGAGTCCCAGTCTGCGTACTTTTTCTCTGATTGCCCGCCCATAACGGCGGGTTTTTTGAATCTTGATGCCAATCTGCGACCCGTTTTCAGCAGGCTGGGACGAGAACCTCGGTTCGACTACACAGGCATGCCGCGTATCGCGGCATATTGATTTCATGCCGACGCAGGAGGCATGCCAGCATGTAGGGAGTGAGCATGCGAACTCAATCCCAGTCTACGTACTTTTTTTCTCTTGCTGCCCGCCCGTAACGGCGGGTTTTTTGTGTCTATTTTTGGTCGACTCCAATTTCGCGCCTGGTCGGCATTGAGCCGACTGGAACAAAAAAATTGCCTTGTCTCGTGACTGTCCTTCGGACGTAAAGAAAGCAGGAGTTTCTGCTTGTCAGATGGGTGATTGGGTCCTAGATATACCACGCATCAGCTCTGCGAAATGTTCGGGGGTGGGTCGTTTGACCCACTCTTTTGTGTCTCGGGGTGCTGTTCGCAGGACCGGCTCCCAAAAACGGCAGCCAGATCACTGACCATCTTTACAAGACATTCAATATTTAATCAAGCACCACAAGCCATGACTAACGACATCGTCGCACTCATTGATTACTATGAAAAGGAGAAGGGTATTGACCGGGACAAGGTCCTGGAAGCCCTTGAGTTCGCTTTTATCTCAGCCTATCGCAAGATGGTTCCCGGTGCAGATGCCATCGAGGAGCTCCGTGCGGATGTTGATACACGCAAGGGGGACACCGCCATTTACGCCACATTGACAGTGGTGGCTGACGACGATTATCTCGATAAGTTCAACGAAGTGCCGATCTCAGTCGCCCGCAAAAACAAACCGGACGCTGAACTTGATGATTCTGTTTCATTCAATGTGACACCAAAGAATTTTGGCCGCATCGCCACCCAGACCGCCAAGCAGACCATGATGCAGCGTTTGCGCATGGCTGAGAAAGAGATGATTTATGACGAGTATAAAGATCGTGCAGGTGATATCGTGAGTGGAACGGTTCGTCGTTTTGAAAAGAGCGATGTGATGATCGACCTGGGTAAATTCGAGGGCCGTATTCCTTCCCGTGAGCGAGTCGTTACCGAGGAATACAACATTGGGGATCGTATTCGCGTTTATGTCGTAGCCGTTGAAAATGAAGCCCGTGGACCTGAGATCATTCTTTCCCGGAGTCATCCCAACTTTGTTCGCCGTCTGTTTGAGTCCGAGGTTGCTGAAATCGCAGACAACACCGTGGAACTGCGCGGTATTGCCCGTGAGGCCGGATACCGTACCAAGGTCGCTGTTTCGAGTAATGATGAAAAAGTGGACCCTGTAGGCGCGTGTGTGGGTCTGCGCGGTGCCCGTGTTAAAAATATTGTGCGTGAACTCAACAATGAGAAGGTGGATATCATCCGCTGGAATGACGACCCTGCCGTTTTTGTCGTTGATGCTCTCAAGCCAGCCAATATCCGGACGATCAGCCTGGATAAGGAAAACAAGGTGGTGTCGGTCACTGTTGACGAGGAGGAACTGAGCAAGGCGATCGGTCGCCGCGGCCAGAATGCCCGTTTGACAGCCAAGCTCATGGGGTGGGATGTGCAAGTGAGCAAAGACGAGACCCAGCATGAGCAGTTTGAGGAACGCGTCAGCGATGCAGCTCACAACCTCGCCGAGGAACTGGGTATTGACGATGAAATGGCTGACAAGCTCTTCCGCGCAGGGGGAGCATCTGTCGAGCTTGTTGCGCAAATGCCAGCGGAATATATTGCTCAGGCTCTTGAGATCGATGAAGAGCAGGCGGCAGCCATTCTGGCAAAAGCCGCCCCGGAAACAGATGCTCAAGCCTCAGAATCCACTAAAGTTGAGCTCAGTCAGGAAACAGAGGCTGAGGCTGAAGCCGAGGCCTCTTCAGATACTGACGCTCTCGAGGCCCAAGAAGTTGATGTAGCCCAGGAGCAGCAGGAAACTGCCACGACAGAAGCAGAAGAAACCGCTGAACAAAAGCAGGCCGAAAGCACAGAAGCCTGACTCTGCTTGCACCTCCATTCATTGCATCATCACCACTCGTAAATAGATACATAACCAAGCATTACAGCACTATCACTCAACACCCAGCATGCCAGAACCAAGCGATAAATCTAAGAAGGAGAAGGAAAGCCTCGATCTCATCGGTGACTCCGAAAAGAAGTTATCGCGCCGTGAGCGCCAGCGCATTGAAGCATCCAAGGTGAAAACCGTGGATGATCAGAAAAAGGAGGCACTGGACATTTTTGAAGATGACGATGGGGAGAAAAAAACATCCCTTGTCCGTAAAATGGGAGGTGACAAGAAAGCTCTTCCCACCATTTCCAAGCTCATAGACAAAAAAGCTGATGAGTTTTCACTTGATGCAGTCTCCGCTGCGAGCGGTGAAAGCGATTCTGCCAGCGAAGAGATCAATGATGCAGGGGAGAAATCAGGTAATGTCATCACCATCAAACCCCCGATTATTGTCAGCGATCTTGCGGACCTGATGGATTTAAAGCCATTCCAGCTGATGGCCGACCTCATCAAGCTGGAGGTTTTTGTGGCGCCTCACCAGGCGATCGAACCGGACGTGGCAGAGAAGCTCTGCGAAATGCATGGCTTTCAGTTTGAGCGTGAAAAACGTGAAAAGGGAGCTGGTGTTCACAAGGAGAAGAGGAAGATCACCGAGCCGAAGGCTAAAAAGCTCGAGGATGAGGACGAGGAAAAACTCGAATACCGCGCCCCGATTATTACTTTCATGGGTCATGTCGATCACGGCAAGACGTCCCTGCTGGATTTCATCCGTCAGAGCCGCATCACCTCAGGCGAGGCCGGCGGTATCACCCAGCACATCGGAGCTTACCGTGTAGAGCATGGTGGCCGCCCCATCAGTTTTATTGATACACCTGGCCACTCCATTTTCAGTGATATGCGCGCCCGTGGTGCTGATATCACCGATATTGTGGTTCTCGTTGTTGCTGCAGATGACGGCATCATGCCGCAGACCATTGAGGCTATCGAGCATGCCAAAAAGGCTGAGAAGACCATTATTGTCGCCATTAACAAATGTGACGTTCAAGGTGCTGACCCCACTCGTGTCAAAACCCAGCTCATGGAGCATGAGCTGCAACCGGTCGATTTTGGTGGTGATGTCGAGTGCGTGGAAGTCTCTGCAGTCACGGGACAGGGCATGGATGAGCTCATCGAGCTGATGGCGCTTCAAGCTGAAGTTCTGGAGCTGAGGGCAAATCCCCGCGCCAATGCCCGCGCTGCGGTCATTGAGGCAAGTATACAAGCAGGCAAGGGCCCGACTGCCACGGTCATGGTGAGGGCAGGCACACTCAAACAGGGGCTGCCGTTTATCTGTGGCCCCTACGCAGGCAAGATCAAGACCATGCTCAATGACCGTGGAGAGCAGGTTAAGGAGGCAGGCCCTTCTACCCCAGTTGAGATTATCGGTTTCGCCGAGCTTCCTCACGTGGGCGACGAACTCGTGCAAATGAAGGACGAGCGTGCTGCCAAGAAGCTTTCCGAGGAAAGGCTCGAGGAGAAACGCCAGAGCCGCTTGGAACGGCCCAAGAAGAGCCGAATGGAAGACCTGATGTCAATGGTGGAAGGTGGCAATACCATCCAGCTTAAGATTATTCTCAAAGGTGACGTGCAAGGATCTGTCCAG
Organism: uncultured Verrucomicrobiales bacterium; assembly: GCA_964463855.1. GTDB lineage: Bacteria > Verrucomicrobiota > Verrucomicrobiia > Verrucomicrobiales > Akkermansiaceae > Oceaniferula. The sequence goes on from CAYXEC010000055.1 coordinate 4,864, forward strand.
GCCATTGAAAACGCTATCAATGACATTAAGAGTGACAAGGTTGAGCCCCTGTTCATCAAGTCTGCTGCAGGCGCCATCACAGAGAATGATATTCTCTTCGCAAGCTCATCTGATGCGGTAGTTCTCGGGTTCAATACCAAGGTTGAGAGCAATGCCGTGCGCGCAGCCAAGCGTGAAGGGGTTCAGGTAAAGCTTTTCTCCGTCGTTTATGAGCTCATTGATACCGTTGAGGAGGCTATGCTTGGCTTGCTTGATCCGCTCACACGCGAAACCATCATTGGCCACGCCGAGGTGAAGCAAGTCTTCAAAGTGCGCAAGGGACGTGCTGCAGGCTGTATCATCAAGGACGGCAAAGTTACGCGAACAGCTCATGCGCGTGTGCTTCGTGGAGATGTGCCTGTTTATGATGGTAAGATGTCCACTTTGCGTCGTCATCAGGATGAAGTCGATGAAGTCAAGCAGGGTATTGAATGTGGAATTCGCCTCGGTGATTTCAACGAATATGAGGAGGGTGACATTATCGAGTGCTACATCCTCGAAAAGGTCGAGCAGACCTTGTGAAGGGCACCCCTGAGGCCGGATGTCCAATTAAGACTGCAGAATGAGTCAGCGTCTCGACAGAATTAACGAGTTGTTGCGCCGTGAGATAAGCACGGTGCTGCAGCGTGATTTTGAGTTTGGAGGCACTTTGGTTACGATCAATGCTGTCGATATCACGCAGGACTTGAGAGAGGCCAAGGTGTTTGTCGGTGTGCTCGGTGGTTATGGCGCCAAGGTGATCGAGCAGCTCTCCCAGAAGCGGGGCTTGATCCAGAGCCGGGTTGCCAAGCGAGTAGTGCTTCGATGCACCCCTCGGCTGGACTTTCGTCTCGATCAGTCTGCTGAACGTGGTGTGGAGATGATCAACGTCCTTGATGAGGTCGATAAGCTTCCCAAGGCTCCCCCCGCTGAAGACGAGGAGGAGTAGTGAGCCGAGTCTGGCTATTCTGTCAGCTCATCCAACAGGTCTCCTGGCAAGGTCTCGAGCAGTTGCTGGTATCGGGCCACGTCAAAGTCGCGCTTGTCGACATACATGCGGTTGGATTCATCAGCCAGGCATATTGCAATGAGCTGCCGAGCTTTGTCTGGGCTGAGGCGCTCCTGCTCAACGAGTCTGATGAAAGTGCTTTTGACGTATGGTGTTTGTTCTGATTCCAGTTGTTGGTCAACAGCTGGAAGGAGGGATTCAATGAGGGACTCGTCATTCATAAGCTGATGTGTTCAATCCAAGGTTGATATTGAGCAGGTATGGGGGCCTCAAATGTCATGCGCTCACCACTGCCGGGGTGGTCTAGTGTTAACTTCCATGCATGAAGCATAAGCCTGCCGGTTTGAACGGTTTGGCGGTTTGGCTTGGCGTAGATCGGGTCCCCAAGGATGGGTGTGCCGATGTGAAGCATGTGCACGCGTATTTGATGGGTGCGGCCGGTGTGAAGATCACAGTGAACCAGGCAAGTGCCATCAGGTGCACGGTAAAGGACACGATAATCCGTGATCGCAGATTTGCCGCTCCCGGGATTAACGACCGCCATTTTCAGACGATTGACAGGATGGCGTCCAATGTGGGTGAATATAGTGTCTTCATCTTTGGCTGGAGTGCTTTGAACTACAGCGAGATAGCGCTTCTCGGTGCTTCTGTCATGGAATTGCCTCACCAGTGATTGTAGGGCTGCATCATTTTTGGCTACGACGATGCAGCCTGATGTGTCCTTGTCGAGACGGTGCACAATGCCAGGTCGATGTGTTTCTGAAGTGGTGGCGAGGCCTCCTTTGCAGTGATAGAGCAGGGCGTTTACCAGAGTTCCACTACTGTTTCCAGCGGCGGGGTGCACCACCATGCCATGCGCCTTGTTGATGACGATGATGTCACCGTCTTCGTGCAGGATATCCAGGGGAATGTCCTCAGCCAGAGCTTCTTCATCCTGCTCTTCCGGTATCAACACGGAAACCTGATCCCCGCTGCAAACCTGTTGCTTGGACTTGGTCTTTGCGTCGTTGAGTAAAATGTCTCCGGACTTAAGCAGTGCCTGGATACGCGAGCGGGAAAGCTCAGGCAAACGGGTCACCAGAAACTGGTCAATCCGTTGGGGCTCGATGCAATCCACCTCAATTTTCACGATTCGAATACTGGCGAACACCCTCTGTGTTTGCAATTTAGTAATTGGAAATTAACATACGCGCGTGAGCAACTTCTCACCATTTCAGAAACGTGCTTTTTTGTCGGCAGTTGCAGCGTTCGGCGTTCACGCCCTTGTGCTGGGAGTATGGATTTTGTTCATTGTCTGGGATTTACCCTTATTTGCACTGGACCAGCCACGAGAAGACCCAAGGCCGGAGCCTGAGATGACGGTTGTCATGCTGCCCTACATGCCAAAGCCACCGCCGCAACCACTTGTCAAGAATCCACCCCTCAGGGAAACGCCCCCTGCAGAAACTCCGGAGAACTTGTCTCAGGAGGTCGAGGAAACCAAGCAGCGCTTTGCCCGCACTTCCAAGGATCAGGAGGGCAAACCCGATGCACCCACGGATATTCTTGGTGAGCGCGACACAAGGGCAGCCTCTGAAGTGGCGCCCACGCCGGGTGCGGAACCGAATACGCCTGCGCAGCAAGGTGCGGCACCGCTCTATCCGGGCCATATCGAAACAGTCAATAGAACCTACCAGGACGGCTCGGTAGGTAAGGATAAGCAAGGCGAGGAAACCGAGACTCCCCAAGAAGCAAGTTCCGGCAAGGATGGTGCCGGGCCCGATATTCCCACCGAGGTGGTTGCAAGTGAGGCGGCGGAGGATTCCGCCAAGCAGGAACAGGAAAGGCACTTGGCAGAGGGGGAAATACTTCCCGTGCAAAAACAGAAAAAGAGCAGTGAGGAGGACAGACCCAAGGAAGAGCACAATGCACGGGAAAAACCCGAGGGTGAGGGTGACAAGGAGCTGGCTGCGGAAGGGGATGAGCCGGAACCAAAGAAAGACGGTTTTAGCGGCTATTCCAGACAAACCGCGGTTGCGGGCTCAATATCCCGCACAGGAAAGAGTGCGCTCAATGTCAGGAATTCCCCGCTCGGCCGTTACCAGGCACTGGTGGGAAAGGCAGTGGAGCTACAATGGCGGCGCAACTGTGAACAGCACCGGGATCACATTGTGCCCGGGGTGATTTCGATCCGCTTTTATGTGGACAAAAACGGCGAGGTCTCTGGCATCAAGTTCCAAGAGGTGATCGGGGCGAACTACATTGAACGCGGCTTCACACAGCGAGCCATTCGCCAGGCAAGTCTGCCAAGGATGTCTGAATCGGTCATTGAAGAGCTTGGCGGGGAATCTCTCGAGCTGATCTATAATTTTTACTTTTAGCCAATGGCTGCGATTGTCATCGGGCAAGCTCCATAAGCTGCGCTGCTTCTTGCGTGTAATACCATGATTTACGACTGGATTAATCACAGGGCAGGGTGCATCACATGGGTAGCCCGATCTTGACCGCGCCATAATCGCAACAATTTACACAACCATGCAAATACTCATGAATAACACGGATCCAGCCGCCTGGGAGGTGGTGTGGAATTTTTTCCGCCAGGGCGGATGGTTTATGATCCCGATTCTCGCATGCTCATTCATCGCAGTTGCGGTGGTCGCATACAAAATGATGACCCTTGCCAGAAAAATGATCGTGCCTGCAGATCTTGAGAGGAAGGTCGAGAATATTGAATCTCAGACCCTTGAAAGTGGAGTCGACATGGTGGCGCGAGACTTCAAAACCGCGCACTCGACCCTTGCAAGGCTCTGCGGAGTGGCTGTTGAGAATTCCAACAAGAGCAGCTCTGAGCTACAGGAAGCAGTCCAGTCAGCAGCCCGTGAGGAAATTGTAAAAATGCACACGGGAATGCCTATCCTGGAAGTGGTCATCACCATTGCTCCGCTCTTGGGCCTTCTCGGCACGGCAAGTGGATTGGTATTGGTGTTTGCCAATGTAGGTCAAGGAGCTGACCCGGGAAAGGTTGGTCAGGGGATTGCCATGGCCTTGAACACCACCGTCGCAGGCCTTGCAGTGGCCGTGCCTACGGTGATTGCGCATAGTCATTTTAACCGCAAGATCGAAATGATGTCGGCCCGTCTCGAAGTTTTGTTGGGCAAGGTAACCTCAGCCTGCCAGCAACAGCCCCAAGCTTAGAAGCTTTTCATAACCATTGCATGGAGTTTTACCGCCCAAGCCGGAAGCTGCCGACAGTGCCGATCATTCCCTTGATCGACATTCTGGCCATTATGCTTATCTATTTTGCGGTATCTACAGATCCTAAAAACAAGCGTCCCGTCATGCAAATCGAGCTCGCGCTGGCCCAGGATAGTGCTACTGTGGAGGTTGTTGAGCCTGCTGCTGTCCTGGCAATTGCTGCTGACGGCAGCCTCACTCTCGATGCTGCGCGCGTTCAGGAAAACATGCTGGTCACTTACCTTCAGGTTTTCCGTGAGCAGTTCCCGACAAGAAAGCTTGAGCTCGAGCCAGACAAAGGCATCGCTCTTGAGCGCTTTATTCAGGTGCAGAACGCGTTGATTCAGGCGGGCTTCAACCCCCGGGATGTTCCCTCCAGAGTTAAAATTCCGGAGTCTGCCCTGAAACCCAAAGAATAACCCACTTAAAAATCCATGGTCCTAGAAATCACTCAGTATGGGAATCCTGTTTTGCGCAAGAAATGCAGGCCGGTGGAAGAGGTGGATGATTCCATCCTGAAGCTTGCTGATGATATGCTTGAAACCATGGTTGAGGCTCACGGTGTGGGATTGGCAGCACCACAGATTGACCAGGATATTCGCATGGCAGTGGTTGATGTATCTCATGATCCCGACTGCATCTCATTTCTCAAGGTTAATGGACAAGATGCCAAATTGAAGGATGTCATGCCCTTGGTGTTCATCAATCCTGAGTTAGAGCTCGATGGCCCCAAAGAGACAGAGGTTGAAGGCTGCCTCAGCATTCAGGACATTCAGGCAAAGGTGCGCAGACCCACTTTAGTCAAGGCGACATTGCCTCAGCTTGATGGAACAGTCATTACCCTGGAGTCCGACGGCTTGCTTGCCCGCGCCTTGCAGCACGAGGTGGATCACCTCAATGGCATCCTCTTTGTTGACCGCATCAGCCCTGCGGCCAAAGTCAGTGTGAAACGCAAGCTCAAGAGACTGGGAGGCCAGTAATGGGGATCAGAGAGCTTGATTCATCTTTGCCAAAATACTAGTGTCAGCTTGTGTCCGGTCATCATAAGGGTAACTATCAAGAGCTAGAGGGCCTCAGTGCCCGGGTTGATGACATTGTCTACATGCCTACTCTGGATTCAACCCCTGACAAACCCCATCCCTTTGTCTACTTCATCACAATCACCAATGACTCCACCGAACGCGTGAGAATCCTCGGAAGGAAGTGGGTTATCAGGGAGAGAGAAGGAGAGGTGACGGTTGTCGAGGGAGACGGGGTGGTTGGCCAAACACCCGTGCTTGAACCGGGAGATGATTTTTCCTATAACAGCTATCATGTCACAGCGCAAAACGCACAGGTTTGCGGTGCCTACTTTGGCACAACGGCAGCAGGTGACAAGGTGCGCTGTAAGATCCCGGAATTCTCGCTCGAGCTTCCGGATTGGGTCTAGCGATAGAAATCCGGGCTACTTGGAGTGGGACCCGTCGCAGTGAGGTGCATTGTCGGTTGCCTTGCACATGCACCAGAAAATTTTCTTTTTCTCAGAAACGACCTCCTTGACTGGTGAAAAACCGGTTCCTTTGTGTGCTCCATCGCAAAAGGGTTGGTTGGATGATTTTCCGCAAGAGCACCAGAAATAGGTTCCCGGCTCCACTTCTTGCATCAAGGGCTTGTTGTCACATGATTCAGGCTTATCCATAGTGCGACTATTGTAATATCATGTGTCTTGAGGAACAAGGGTGTATTTTTTATACAAGATTATCAGAGCGGATGGAATTACGATTGAGGCTTACTCGTCTTGGCCTCGTGGCGTTCCGGCCAAGCTCGTGCAAGTGCCCGGTTCATACGCGGGAATAAGACCATGTGGAATGGCAGGCACACATACCAATAGAGGCGGCCTAGTAGCCCCTTGGGACGGAAAGTGGCCGTTTGCTCCAGCTGGTGCTCGTTGACTTTAAATTCGAGCCAGGCCTCCCCGGGAACTTTCATCTCTGCGTAGAGCGTTAAGCGGCCAGCTTCGCGGTCTGCCACAATGACGCGCCAGAAATCAAGGGCGTCCCCGGGCTTTAATTCTATGGTGTTATCGTGCCCGCGCCGCATTCCAATACCTCCCGTCATCTTGTCGATCATGCCCCTGAGTTTCCATGCCCAGAGCATACTGGGCCAGCCGTTACTGCCCCCCAATGACCAGACGGCATCAATCACCTCGTCGCGTGAGGCAGACAGAGGATCTGACTGACTGTCGCTTAGGGTGCCGTGTTCCGGAATTCTGATGTTTTTAATTTGCTCTGGGCTGAGATCCCCAGAGGAGAGGGCCCCATACCATGTGGAGGGCACCCGGTTTTGCGCAATCAGGGAAAGGGCACGCTGGATTGCCTCATTATAGGTGATCAGCTCAAGTGGGATGAGTTCCTGGATTTTGTTATCCCGACAAACCGTTTCCATGTGCAGGCTGCCGACAAGTGTCTTGGCAAGTTGATAGTTGGTGGCCGTGACAAGGCAGAGCCAGTAAGAGGAAAGACGCGGAGTAAAAAAGGGGACGGGTATGATAAAGCGGGTCAGGCCACGGGCCTTGGCATAACCAAGCAGCATATCACGATACGTCAATTGCTCTGGGCCTCCAATGTCATAGGACTGCCCCTTGCATTGCTCCAGCTGGCTCACCCCCATGAGGTAGTCGATGACATTGCGAATGGAAATGGGTTGGCACAGTGTCTTGGCCCATTTGGGAGTGATCATGAAGGGCAGCTTTTCTGCCAGGTCACGAATAATCTCAAAGGAAGCTGAGCCTGAGCCGACAATGATGGACGCGCGCAGGGTGGTGAGTGCTATGGGGGAAGAATTCAGGATTTCAAAAACCCGGTTGCGCGATGCGAGATGCTTGGAGAGAGTTGCTCCCTCATGGATTTCCGGAATAAGTCCTGACAAATAGATGATTTGCCGGCAATCGGTGGGTTCGATCCATGTTCTGAAATGTTCTGCACAGCGACGCTCCCGATCACCAAAGCCTTCGCCTGAACCCATGGAATGAATCAGGTAATAGGCAACATCGATGTCTCGCGGGCAGGGGGGCTGTTGTTCAGGCCTGGCGAGGAAATCAAACTCGATGATGTGAAGGCGTTTGCCGAAAAGATTGCAAAGTTCGGAGGGCAGGCGGTCCTTGTTTCTCACCACTGCAACAACATCATGGCCGGTTTCGCTCAGTGCGGAGAGCAAGCGCAAGCCGATGTAGCCGTTAGCTCCGGTGATTAAATACTTCATGTGGGTTGGCAAGCTAACACAGGGCAAGAAAACATGCAAAGTGCTAAGCGCCACTCTTTGGCGTGCCGCCAACAAAAAGGCTCCCGTGTATCTCTGGACAGGGGAGCCTTGGAAATAGAATGCCCTGAATCAGGCCTCGGCAGAATCGAGTATCTGGTTGAGCACATAAGGCAAAATACCTCCAGAAAGGTAGTAGTCCACTTCCGCTGGTGTATCAATGCGGACAACAAGAGGGATGTCAAATGATTCACCGCTGGACTTGGTGACTCTCAAGCTTGCTTGCTGCATGGGCGTGAGCTCGCCGGCAAGACCGGTAATGCTGAATGTTGCATCTGCCAGGCCTGAGAGCTTATCGTAATCGGCCTTGTCTTTGAAGTTGAGCGGCAGCACACCCATGCCGATGAGGTTGGAACGGTGGATGCGCTCAAAGCTCTTGGTGATGACGGCAGAGACTCCCAGGAGTCTTGTCCCCTTGGCCGCCCAGTCACGGGATGACCCCATGCCGTAATCTTCTCCTCCAATGACAATGAGGTCCGTGCCGTCCGCTTTGTATGCTTGGGCAGCGTCATAGATGAATGCCGGTTTACCACCCTCCTTGGAAGCGATGTCCTGATCAGGGGCAGGGACTTCAGATGGCCCGAAATACTGGGTGTAGCCACCTTCGACACCCTCGCACATCAGGTTTTTGATTCTGACATTGGCAAAGGTGCCGCGAGTCATGACCCGGTCGTTGCCTCGGCGAGAGCCAAAGGAATTGAACTTCGCCTTTTCCACCCCGTTGGCGATGAGATACTGGCCAGCTGGTGAACTTGGCACAATGGCGCCAGCGGGAGAAATATGATCCGTGGTCACCGAGTCACCGAAGATGCCAAGGGCGCGCGCGTTGATGACATCCCTGCCCTCAGTGGCAGGAGTGCGGGAGAAACCCTCAAAGAAGGGCGGGTTCTGGATGTAGGTGGAGTTGTCGTCCCAGCTGAAAGTCGGCCCCGTGGAGGACTGGATTTCAACCCAGTTCTGGTTAGCGGTATCCAGGTCACTATAGAGCTTGTTGAAGACCTCAGGCACAAGTGCGGCATCAATGACCTGCTTGAGCTCATCTGCACTCGGCCAGACATCTTTGAGGTAGACAAGGTTGCCGTTCTTGTCTTTGCCTATGGGGTCATTGGCGAGGTCGAGGTCAACCCTGCCAGCGATTGCGTAGGCAACCACCAATGGAGGAGACATCAGGAAATTGGCTCGTACAGATCCGTGAACACGTGCCTCGAAATTGCGGTTACCGGAAAGCACGGACGCACAAACCAGGTCACCCTCTTTGATGGCATCCTCGATCTCGGGAGCGAGGGGGCCGGAGTTGCCGATACAGGTGGTGCAGCCGTAACCTACGGTCTGGAACCCAAGTGCATCGAGTTCTTTTTGCAAGTCAGTGGCGTTGAGGTAATCGGTGACCACACGTGAGCCCGGGCCGAGTGAAGTTTTGACATAAGGGGCAATGGTGAGCCCCAGAGCGTTGGCTTTTTTGGCGACGAGTCCTGCAGCCAGCATGACACTCGGGTTGCTGGTGTTCGTGCAGGAGGTTATCGCAGCAATGAGAACCGAGCCGTGCTTGAGCTGGGTTTTCTGATCTGCATCGATTGCCTCAACATGCG
>CAYXEC010000056.1:0-13977 GCA_964463855.1 uncultured Verrucomicrobiales bacterium
ACAAAAGACATCAACGACAGGCTTTGGATTATTTTTTTCATAGATTGCATATTACATGTTTTTTTAGTGAGCGCATACTCATGGCATGCAAAACACCCTTCTAACCTAGGGTCGAATTGAATTTATGCCACAAGAATTTTCAAAAGATGCAGACATCAGTTCGGTTGATGAGCCTGGGCTTCATTTGCGCCTACCTGAGCCTTTTCGGGCTTGGGGGCCTTGTCCTCAGCCAGCGAGAAAGGCCTCAGCACCCATGTTGATTGAGCAAGTCCGTCGAGAGGCAGATTGTAGGTGAGCTTGTAGCTCTGCGAGCAGGCATCGTAATCTGTCTGCCAGAAATCATTGCCGTGGACTGACTGATCCAACCTGATCTCCTTGCCATCTTTAACCTGAAACAAGGCATATCCCGTGGCAGAGTCCAATCCCTCAAATCGTATCGGGACATATCCGACTCCACCCTTGATGGAGACCTCAATGCGTTTTGTTTCTGCACTCACGATAAGGGGATAACTGTTGATCAATTTCCCACCTCGCACATCCACTTTCAAATCATTACCCGCGGCTTCCCGATGAGTGGTCACCCATGAGGATGGAGATGCTTTCAAATGATCTCTGAATGCCTGATTGGGACCATAGTAGTCAACCTCCTGACGTGGCAGGGTGATCCATTCCACATCCAGTTCAACCCTGTCTCCGGGATTGAACTCCGCCACACCCTCAGGAGCAGTGAGCAGGAAATCAAGCCCTGACTTCCCATCCGGGCCGGTATGGTAGACAGGAAACTTCACCGTTGGATTAAGATAATCCTTACCTCCAATCACAGCCTTGTATGAGCGGATTACCATGGCGCGATAACCTGAGCCTGCGATATGGCTGCCCAGGTTGTAATGGTGCGCACCCGGGAAAGACACCCACCACGGCCCCTTTCCCTGCAAGGTGGTGCGGTCAATAAACACCTGTTCGCGATTGAGGCCATTTGGCACCACATGTTCGCTGATGAGTCCGTCCACATTGCCGTAAGCGATACGTGGTGTCAGGTAACCCCCAGTACGTCCCATCTTGAAGAGCCAGCCCTCTGCTGATATTTTTCGCTCAAAAGTGTAATTGAGTTTGGTAAAGGTGCGGGCAAAATCATCGGTACGCAGCGTTCGCACGGTGGAATCAAAGGTCACTTCACGGGAGTCCCCATAGAAACCGCTGTATTTCACTTCCGATAAACACGGACCGTGAGCCAGATAGGCTGTCTTTACTCCATTGAAGAGGCGTTTTTTTTGCTTGTGATCTGTCAATCCAAGCCAGTCCCCTCCCCATCCCGCATCGGTCCACGCCCACATGGCACCCTTCGCTCCGGCACGCAGCATCAAGCACCTGACGTCAGTGACAGCAACATCAGTACAGCTCATATCCACATCCATACAATAGGTTTCCCCCCAGCAACCTATGGCAAGCTGATCCCAACGCCCGTTGCCGTTGTAACCTACGAGTGATAGTTGGGCATGAGAGGCGGACGGCAAGGAACCATAGAATCCATAAGCAAATCTTAACTTATACCTCTTTTGTCCTGCAGTGGCAGGCAGCAATGCATAAGCCCTCACATAAGCCCCCATTTTCGAGTAATGCCAGTTTTTACTCAATTGCACGGGAATGCCTGTTGGCCGTCCCTGCTCATCACACAAAATCGGACAAACCCCGGTGATATTGGCCGGTTCGATAATCTCCATGAGAAACGGCACTGATCTGCCCGTCTGAGAATCTATGGTGATGTCAATTTCGTCGTAGTCACGGATGTCGTTATAACCGCGTTTACCCTGTCGCTTCGGCCACTTGATCGAGGCTACATAACAATCGTAATCATCACGGAATGCGACACCCAGCTGTCCGTTGTGCTTCATCCTGGCCTGAACCTTCTCCTTGGAGCGGTCCCTCGGGCTGAGTCGGCAATTGAGCGTAAACTGACGCTTCTGGCCAACGCCCCATGGTTTGGCAACCACCCTCTCAAACCCCCAATTTTTTCCAGCACCGGCGAGCGTGATTCTCACCTTGGCATTATTCCAAACAGGCAACTGAAGCTCAGGGCCGTCCTCAAAGTCATTCACATAGGTCAGATGCTGTTGTTGCTCTATTTTGCCCGGATTGCGCGTGTGCCTGATAATGGCATGCCGGTCCAGCGGTTTGTTCCAAATGCGCACCTGATCGACCACCACGCGAGCTGAGGGCCCACGATTGTCAGCCTTTTTCCCTATCCGCATGTCTCCGTTGCCCGGGATGCGCTTCTTGTTGATTTCCACACTGTCACGCCTGCTGCCATCCAAGTAGAGGCTGAGCGTCTTGCCATCATATGTCATGGCCACGTGATGCCATTTGTCGGGAACCAGGGAATGCCTCACAGAGCCAACCTCACGATAATTCCGGCGATCCACTCCACCGATGTTCATGGCCGCAGTCACGGTGTCACCTTTGATGCCAATTCCAAAATACCCCTCGGTTCCCTCATTGCCGTTTTTGGAGACGATCCAGCTTCTGTTTTTGTGAATGTAGGCCTCGGGGATTTTAACCCAGGCCTCCACGGTGAATTGCTCGCGCTCGAGCTCGGGCTGGTGCGCAATCAAACGGGATGCATTGTAGACCCCCTGACCTTTGCCGATAACACCCTGCTGTGTGTTGTCTCCCAGTTGGATAACGGGCTCCATTTCAACATTGAATGCCATCGAATCCGGCCAGGCCACCAAATCGAGCTTGGCATTGGTAACGAGCATTTCACCGGCATCATCGACAAACTCCAAACCATTGAAATCATAGTGCTGGGCCAGCCTCGCTGACTCCCACAGACGTGCGTTCTGCATGCGCCCTTCAGCCTTGCGCTCAGCCGCGGCCCGGCAACGTTTGGCCCGGTAAATTTTGCCATTGAGCTCAAGCTCCATCTGCAGACTGGCGTCAGCGAGCTGGCTTGTTTTACTGTCCTTGGCTTTCAGAGCAGACTCATACCCTGACGCTGAATCAATCAACCCGAACCTGGGCTTGTCAAGCTGCGCCATATCAAGGGCAAAAGCATAGTAACCAGACTCCAGACAAAGAATATCCGGAGAGGCATCCTCCTTGTGTTTGCGCATGCCATTCTGCCAGTAACCAAAGGTGTAGTCCCTGCTGGTGAGATTCTGAATCGAAGTGCTGTGAACATCGGGGGCATCACCTGCAGGGGCGCAAAAGGAATACTGGCTGTTACAAAGAAAAACAGCTGACAGCACAAATACCCACGTTGGCAGGATGGTCAATTTATTCATAATGTTGTAATAGCCAGAAGCTACTATTGCCTTACTGAGCCAATGTCACGCATCTATCACCAAATCATCAGATATTCATGTCCCGAAAATGCAGACCCGCTTTAATTACCCTGTCCCCACGAGCTCAGTGAGCCGAGGGAATGGCTGTCATGGTTCTTGACTCCATGCGCTGTGGCTACTAGCTTGCCGCCTCTCGCCTGTGTTTTGACAAGCCCGGACTAAAAAAACAATGGCGTAATCACAAAGCCCCACCATCCAGAACCAAGGTTTCACTATGAATATTACCGTCGACAAACAACCTGAATGCACTGCAACCCTCCGTGCTGTCATCCCTGCCGAGAAGGTGCAGAGCGAACGCAAGAACATCGTTTCAGCTTTTGGATCGCAGGCCAAAATCCCCGGTTTCCGCCCCGGAAAGACACCAACGTCTGTTATTGAGAAGCGCTTCGCCAATGACATCAAGCAGGAGCTGGAATCCCGCCTCATCAGTGCTGCATGCAGCGAGGCCATGAAGCAGGATGAAGAGCTCAAGGTGCTGAATTTTAAAAATCCGGAGACGCTTGATCACGCTGCGGATGGCTCTTTTAGCTTTGTTTTGCCCATGATCCTGGCTCCCAGCTTCGAGCTCCCGGAATACAAGGGTATTGAAATCAAAGTCGCCTCCACCAATGCAACCGATGAGGAGCTCCAACGTGAGATCGACGGAGTTGCAGAACGTTATGCAGAATACAACGACGTTGAGGGCCGCCCACTCGCACCCAATGACATAGCCATTATTGACTTCACATCCACACTGGAGGGCAAGCCCCTTGAAGAATTTCTCGGTGAGCCCGTTGGCGTGCTTGGCGGCAAGGAGGATTACTGGGTCCAGCTCAAGGAAGATGCCTTTCTTCCCGGTTTTGCCAAGCAGCTCGAGGGAGCTTCCAAGGGAGACAACCTCCAGGTCACAAGCTCGGTTGGAGACAATTTCCCCGTCGAAAAACTTCACGGCAAGGAGATCCTCTTTGACGTCACCGTCAAAGCCATTAAGGAGCAAAAACTGCCTGAGATTGATGATGCCTTCGTTGCCGAAACACTTCAATTCGGTGAGGGCAAGACACTTGAAGATCTCAAGGAACTCATCTCCGATCAAATCACGCAACAAAAACAGCGCCAGGCTGAAGAATCCAAGGTCAACCAGCTTGTTGAGAGTCTGCTCTCAAAGGTTGACTTCGAGCTTCCCGAGGAAATGGTGGCGGCTGAAGCACAAGGCAGTGCAGATGACATGGTGGCACGTGGTGCGCAGGCCGGCATGAGTGACGAACAAATCGCTACCCAGCAAGCCAAAATCATTGCTGCGGCGCAGGTTCAGGCTCGCAACAACCTGAAGACGAACTTCATTCTTCAGGAAATCGCCCGTGCTGAAAATATCGAGGCCAGTGATGCAGAGGTGCTTCAGCGCATCGGCGTCATGGCAAAGCAGCAGAAAAAGTCTGCCAAGGCCCTCACCAAGGAAATGCAACGATCAGGTCGCCTTTCAAGCTTGCGAAATTCCATTCTTATCGGCAAGGCCATTGACTTCCTGCTCGATAACGCAAAAGTAGAAGAGCACGACACCGATACTGCGGATGCGTAACTTTCCAAGCTAGCTCTGTGACCCTTAATCCACTCTAAGAACCATGGAATCAAGACCTCAAAACAACTACTACATACCGACAGTGATTGAATCAGACGGACGCGGCGAGCGTGCGTTTGACATCTACTCCCGCCTCCTCAAGGACCGCATCATCTTCATAGGCACGGGTATTGATGACGGCGTGGCAAACTCCGTCATAGCGCAGATGTTGTTTCTGCAGATGCAGGACCCCAAAAAAGACATCCATATCTACATCAACTCACCCGGTGGGTCTGTTACGGCAGGTTTGGCTATCTATGATACGATGCAATTTCTAACCTGTGATGTGAACACATACTGTATTGGCATTGCAGCCTCCATGGGAGCCGTTCTTCTCACCGCAGGCACCAAGGGCAAGCGATTCTGCCTACCCAACTCCCATGTTATGATCCACCAGGTTTCCGGTGGAGCGCAGGGCACCGCCGCAGATGTCGAGAGAACCATTGGCTTCATGTTCAATCTCAAGAAGCGCCTCAATGACATCCTCTCCAAGCACACTGGCAAATCGGTCAAACAAGTCGAACAAGACGCCGACCGGGACAACTACATGTCCGCTGAGGAGTCCACCGAATACGGCCTTGTGGACAAAGTGCTCCAGAGCCGCAAAGAGCTCCCTGCCGATGATGACGCGGATGACGCAAAAAAATAAGACACCTCGATCATTCTAGGGTAATATGCAGGCGTGTTATTGGTGTCTCCACACCAGACACGCCTTTTCTTTGACGGGAAACAGGCAGCATATCCATTCTGGCATTGCGACCAAAACAAACTTCCACCATGGCACGATCAACCAACATTACCATGTGCTCTTTCTGCGGCAAGAGCCACTCAGAAGTCAAAAAGCTCATTGCAGGTCCTGCTGTCTACATATGCGATGAGTGCATTCAAGTTTGCTCATCCATCCTGGAAAAGGAGCTGGGAAAAAGCAAAGAAACAGTGGCGGAAACCCATATCGTGCAGGGAGAAGTCCGCACTCCCGAGCAGCTCTCCAAGAAACTCGACGAGTATGTGGTGGGCCAGGAACGCGCCAAGAAAGTGCTCTCGGTCGCGGTTTATAATCACTACATGCGGCTGCGTCAGGGCAATATGAACACATCCGCTGAGTTTGACGACGTGGACATTGAGAAGTCCAACATCCTCATGCTTGGACCAACCGGATCCGGCAAAACACTCTTGGCAAGAACCTTGGCCAAGGTTTTAGATGTCCCCTTCACCATTGTTGATGCAACAACCCTGACCGAGGCCGGCTACGTGGGTGACGATGTCGAAAACATCATCCTGAGGTTGCTTCAGGCAGCGGACTTTGATGTCGAGCGAGCTGAGCGCGGCATCATCTACGTGGACGAGATCGACAAAATCGGTCGCACCACCCAGAACGTCTCCATCACCCGGGACGTCTCCGGTGAGGGCGTGCAGCAGGCGCTACTCAAAATACTTGAGGGAACAGTATGCAACGTTCCGCCTCAAGGGGGACGCAAACACCCCCAGCAAGACTACATCCAGGTCAACACAGAGCGTATTCTCTTCATCTGTGGCGGCGCTTTTGTCGGTATTAGTGACATCATCAGCCGTCGCCTAGGCAAACATGTCCTTGGCTTCCATGAGGGCAAAGACAGCAAGGGGGACGAAAACATCGCCACGGTGGACCTTTTCGAGAAAGCCGAGCCGGAGGACCTGCTTCATTTTGGCCTTATTCCAGAGTTTATTGGGCGACTTCCCATTATTTCCTCCTTACGTGAGCTTACGCCAGATGAACTTATTGAAGTACTCACCCAGCCCAAGAACGCTCTCATCAAGCAATACTCCAAACTGCTTGCCATGAGCGGGGTAAAACTCAAAGTCACGAAGGATGGCCTGTCAGCTCTTGCTGAAGAAGCCCTGCGCCGTGGAACCGGGGCCCGTGCACTTCGAGCC
Source organism: uncultured Verrucomicrobiales bacterium (assembly GCA_964463855.1). Lineage (GTDB taxonomy): Bacteria > Verrucomicrobiota > Verrucomicrobiia > Verrucomicrobiales > Akkermansiaceae > Oceaniferula. Next base: position 6,850 of record CAYXEC010000056.1, read on the forward strand.
ATCTTCGAGAAGATTATGCTGAACGTCATGTACGAGGTGCCAGGCAGAGAGGATATCGTCTCGGTCACCATCAACCGGGCTGTCGTCGAGAGCGAAAGGCCACCCATCCTGCGCAAGAAAAAGGCAGACGCTGCCTAACCCTCATTTATGAGGGTGTTTTTGCACACAGCGCAATGAGATTGCTCCACTGCGAGATATCTTTCTTGCATGCTATTAGCGAGGGTTTATGTAGTCCGCATGAGCTCGACTATTGAAAAAAATCATCTCTCCCAACTCAAGCAGTTTACCACCGTCGTAGCCGATACCGGTGATTTCACATCCATGGAGGAATACAAACCTCAGGACGCCACCACCAACCCATCACTCATTCTTCAGGCTGCTGCCAAACCGGAATACAAGCACCTCGTCAGCCAGGCAGTCAACGAGCACTCTGATTCTACTCTCACTGGCGACGCCTTGCTGGAGAGCATCATTGACCGCATCCTGATTCTCTTTGGTTTGGAAATCCTCAAGATTGTTCCCGGCCGAGTCTCAACGGAGGTGGATGCGAGACTCTCGTTCGATACGGAGGCAACTGTCACCAAGGCCCGTCATCTGATCGCACTCTACGAAGCTGAGGGAATTGATCGCAGCCGTATTCTGATCAAAATTGCTTCCACCTGGGAAGGCATCCGCGCCGCCGAACAACTAGAAAAGGATGGGATTCATTGTAACCTCACCCTCCTGTTTGCCTTTGCCCAGGCTGTGGCCTGTGCTGAGGCAGGTGTCCAGCTCATCTCGCCATTCGTTGGCAGAATCTATGACTGGTACAAAAAGGACACCGGCATTGATTACAAGGGACCGGAGGATCCGGGCGTGCTCTCCGTGCAGAGAATATACAACTACTATAAAAAATTCGGCTACCAGACTGAAGTCATGGGAGCATCGTTCCGCAATGTGGACCAGATCACAGAGCTTGCAGGTTGTGATTTGCTTACCATCAGCCCAGGGTTACTTGAGCAGCTCCAGAATGCCCCCGGTGAACTGGATCGCAAACTCTGTGCAGAGCAAGCACAGGCTCTGGATCTCCAGCAAATCCACCTGGATGAAAAAGCCTTCCGCTACATGTTCAACGAAGATGCCATGGCCACGGAGAAAACAGCAGAAGGTATTCGCAATTTTGCCGCGGATATCGTCAAACTTGAAAACCTCATAAAGGAAATGCTCTAAGAAGCGCCCGTTTAGTGTCTTAAATGACATTTTTCATTGTAAAGACAACTTAATCTTCTTCGTTTTAGCCTAAAAAGGTTAATATTTGATTTACAAAACAATGTTTCATGTCTAATTTGCCTGCGAAACGTCAATTTTCGCATGAGCAATCAAACCATAGACGGAGCCCAGGCCCTGATCAAAACCCTCGACGACCTCGGGGTTGAATACATATTCGGCTATTCCGGGGGTGCAGCCATTCCCATTTTCGACGCACTTGTTACCGTTAAGAGTAACATCAAGTTTGTGCTTGCTCGCCATGAGCAGGGCTGCTGTCACATGGCAGATGGCTATGCGCGTGCAACAGGCAAACCCGCTGTGGTCCTTGTGACATCCGGCCCGGGTGCCGGCAACACCATTACCGGTATTATGACCGCGCAGATGGACTCGGTGCCGATGATCATCATCTGCGGACAGCAAGTGACATGGATGCTGGGCAAGGATGCCTTCCAGGAGGCTGATATCTTCGGCATTACCATTCCGGTTGTGAAGCATAACTACCTCGTGAAAGACACCAACTCGATTCCGAGGATCATTCGTGAAGCTCACCATATCTCAACCACGGGACGCCCAGGGCCTGTCTTAGTTGATGTGCCCAAGGACATCAGCTCAGGAACGTTCACCGGCGACATGGATCCCGAGCTTGATTTGCCGGGCTACAAGCCTCAGACCGCCTACAAGATTAACACGGACAAAATCGATGAGTCATTACAACTCATCCACAAGGCAGAGAGGCCTCTGATTCTAGCAGGCCACGGCGCGATGATTTCAGGTGCTGAAGCTGAGCTCAAGGAGCTCGCAGAAACCTTGCGCTGCCCGGTTACCTCGACCCTGCTGGGCAAGGGCGTTTTCCCCGAGGAGCATGAGCTCTCACTCGGCATGCTTGGCATGCACGGAACGGCATACGCCAACAAGGCCATATGCAACTGTGACCTGCTCATCAATATCGGCTCTCGTTTCGACGACCGGATCATTGGCCAGGCCGACAAGTTCTGCAAAGACGCCAAGATCATCCACATTGATATCGACCCCTCTGAGATGAACAAAATGGTCAGTCCGGATATCGAGATTGTTGGTGACGCCAAGACCACGCTGGTTGAGATCAACAAGCGCATCTCCGGGCTCGATACGGATGCATGGCTCAGCACCATTGATGGCTGGAGAAAGAAATATCCTCTCAGCTACCGCAAGCAGGGAGGCTTGCGTATGCAGCAGGTCATTGATGAACTCTACAACATAGCCGGTGGAGACGCCATTGTTTCCACCGATGTGGGCCAGCACCAGATGTGGGCTGCTCAATTCTACAAGACAAACGCCTCCTGGAAGTGGTTGTCCTCGGGAGGAGCCGGAACCATGGGCTTTGGCTTCCCCGCTGCCATTGGTGCTGCATTCGCCTGCCCGGACGAGACTGTGATCTCCATCTCAGGTGATGGCGGCTTCCAGATGACCCTCTTCGAGCTGGCCACCGCCGCCTTGCACAAGCTTCCTATCAAAATCGTTGTTCTCAACAACCACTACCTCGGTATGGTTCGTCAGTGGCAGGAGCTTTTCTTTGATGATCGCAAGTCCGGCGTTGATCTGGAAGGCAACCCGGATTTCTGCAAGATTGCCGCTGCATACGGCATCCCCTCTGTGAGTATTAAGCGCCCTGCCGATGTCAAACGCCAGCTTGAAAAAGCCTTCGAAATCAAGGATGGCCCGGTCCTCATTCATGCCGAGTGCGTGAAAACGGACAACGTGTTCCCCATGATCCCTGCGGGCGCTGCCCTCGAGGACATGCTCACCGAACCACCCAAGCGCAAACTGGCCAAACCAACAGGATCGACCTAGGATAATGGATCCCGCAGGCAAGTAATTAAGATTATTTAAAAACAAACCATAGCTCTCATGTCTATCGTAACCACAGACACACCACCCGAAGCCACACCGCAAGCTGCCGCTGAGCCACCTGTACATACACTCTCCGTCTTTGTGAACAACAAGGCGGGTGTTTTGATGCGCATCTGCCAGGTGTTTGCCCGCCGTGGCTACAACATTGACTCACTCGTCGTGTCAAAAGGACGTGACGTGCATTTCTCCCGCATGACCATCGGCATCAGTGGCGACCCTGAAGGGCTTGAGCAGATCATCCTTCAGGTAACCAAGCTCATCGATGTCATCCACTGCGTGGAGCACACCAGCTCGGATTCCGTAAACAAGGAGCTTCTTTTGGTCAAATTCCTCGTGGACAAAGACGATCGCACTGAAGCACTGCAGATCATCGACCATTACGGCGGCAAGACAGTCGATCTCACACCCACATCCATGATTGCCATGATCAATGGCGACACCTCCAAAATAGACGCGGCACTCGCCATGTTCACCCAGTTTGAGGTGATCGAGACCGTGCGCACTGGCAAGGTGGTCATGGCACGCGGTGAGCTTGCCACCTAGGAAATCACCCTTTCCGGCAAGCACGCAGCGCGCTGCAAACCTACTTACCCTATTTCAGGGGTGTAAACTTGATGGATTTCAGCGCGGCTGATTGCACATCACCCCCGATGCATGCGGCACTGACCTTGTAGCGTCCAGGCTCGGGGAAATTGAGCCAACCAACAGGATAGCTGTGAAATACATTGGATGAGTTTTGCTGGTTTTGAATAGCCTCGCCGCCCTCAACCTTGACCTGCCAAACAAGCCTTCCCTCACCCGTGTAGCTGAGATCAATCTTGTAGTCTCCGGGCTCAACGACATCAAACTCCCATGTTACACTACCTCCGGGCTGCCAGTGACAAGCCTGAATGACGTGCTTCCACTCACCGAACTTCTCCATCCAGCGATTGCGCTTGAGCTCGGCACCCTTGGCCTTGGCGAACTCGGCAAGAACCTCGGTCTCCACGACAGGATCAACGGCAAAACATGGATCCACGTCCGGCTCCCCCTCCAGCTCTACCTCGATGATGGAAGCAAACTTTTCCGGTGCCTTGACCGGCAATGAGAACACCGTCCAACCGTGCGATTTTTCATGCACGAGTGCCTGGGAATCCTCCTTGCCATTGAGCAGTGTGGCTGACTTGATCTTGTTTTTCAGGCCGGGCAGGTAGAGCTTGCCCTCAGCGGGCCACTTGAAGACCGCGAGATGCAGTTTATTACCCCGGGTGGTAATATCCCCCCATGGCATGGCGTGCCCCCACGGAGAAGGCCCGGCGCCGTAGACCACCTGCGGGTAGGTCCTTATCCACTCGCCGGAGGCCCTGAGAGCATCTACGGCACGCTGCGGAACTGAGCCGTCTCCACGCGGCCCGATGTTGAGCATATAGGTACCCCCACGGCCAACGCAGGACACCACCAGATTGAGAATCTGCTTGGGCGTCTTCCAATTCTCGTCATACCACGCGTAGGCCCATGAATCATTGGTCGTATCCACAGACTCCCACAAGCCCTCCACATTGTGATGTGGCACCTCCATATCCCCCAGGGACTGGTAGTCCCCCAGCCCGTGACCGGCTCGTCCGGATACCAGCGCATTGGGTTGGTTCTTGCGTACCACATCGATGAGTTGCTCCACATACTTCTTGGGCATATTGCCCGGTGTATCGAACCAAACGATCTCTATGGGGCCGTATTCACTGGTGATTTCCTTCACTTGGGGAAGGCACTTCTTCGCGAAGTAGTCATCAAATGTGGCCGGTTTGCCATCCGCACCAACTGCTGGCCCCTTGCCTCCACCCGGGAAGGTCCAATCCTGATTGTGGGAGTAGTAAAAGCCAAAACCAATCCCCACTTCCTTGCACGCCTGCGCCAAATCCTTCATCGGATCACGCCCGAAGGTAGTTGCATCCACAATATTGAATTTGTCTGCCTTGGAGTGATACATGGCAAAGCCATCGTGGTGCTTGCTGGTGATAATGATGTATTTCATGCCGGCATCCTTGGCGAGCTGGGCGATCGCCTTGGCATCGAACTTCACTGGATTAAATTCCTTTGCGAGCAGCTTGTACTTCGGAATGGGAATACCTGCCATATTCTCATTCATAATCCATTCCCCGATACCATAGTAAGTCTTACCATCCACCTTGTTGCCAAGGTTCGAGTAAAGACCCCAGTGAATGAACATGGCGTAATTACCATCATCAAAGAGTTGCCCACGCTTGGCGTCTGCGGCACGGAGCTTGACGACGGAATCCCCCCAGAGCTCGTCCATTTTTTCCTTCCCTGCTTCAGCGGCAATACAAGCTGCTCCGGTGAGCGTCATCGCGCAAGCAAGGCGGGCAGCGTTCGATACAATACGTCGGTACATGTCAGTTGATACGGTAATTCTTCAGATTTTGTTAAGTTTGATTAATATGTCAAGACAGGCTTAATTACGGTGCTTTGAAAAACAGCTTTCATCTGGTTTACCCGGCAGTTGTTTTTTCCAGCCGGCCAAAGTTGCCTGCAAACCCTCGACTACTTCGGAGTGCTCATTTTTGAGGTCTTTCGCCTCGTAGGGATCATTAGCAATATCGTAGAGCTCACAATAGCTACCATCCTCATTTGCCACCAGCTTCCACTGCTGGTCCACAATCGCGTAGCTTACCCAGTGATCGGGCTGTTTTTTGTCAGCCGGCCAAGGTGCCCTTATTTTCCAGAACAAAGGTTTTTGCCGTTTATTCTTGGCCATGCCCATCAGCACATCCACCTGACTCAAACCATCCGGCACATAGCCCTCGGGTAGGCTAGCGCCTGCCAGCTCACAAAAAGTGGGCAATAGGTCCACTGCGGAGATCAGGGATGCGTCATCGACAGCCCCGGCTGCTATCTTGCCCGGCCATCGTGCAAGGAACGGAACCCCAATGCCCCCCTCCATCAAAGCACCCTTATAGGCTTTACGGCCACCAGTGACCCCCTTGGCGGCCCCCGTGTCGTAGCCTGCTCCCGTTGCGGTATCATAGAAGAGCTTGGGGGCTTTATTGCCAATTGCACGTGCAGGGCCATTATCTGAGCTGAAGATCACCAGTGTGTTGTCCGCAAGGTTCAGATCATCAAGTGTACGCAACAACGCACCAATGCGGTCATCGGCGTGGGCCAGAGTGGCTGCGTAGATGTTGTCAGCCTCTTCCAGGTCCGGAAACCAGTGCCTATACTTGGGCAGGACATGGAAGGGCGTGTGCGGCTCATGCATCCAGAGGTTGATAAAGAACGGCTTATCCTTCTGCTTTGCCTCTTTGATAAATGCGATGCTTCGGGCCACGTCATCGTGCACGGGCATCTGCTCACCAGCACAATTGAAGGCCCCGTAGGTGTCATAGCCATATTCACTCGGTAGAGGAGAGTCCGGGATCATGTCGTTGGCGAGATGCCACTTGCCGTAATGAGCGGTGAGGTAGCCGGCCTTCTGAAGCATGCGGGGCAAAAGCGGCGCTTTGGGGCTAAGCCAGTCCGGCATGCCGCGTCTGGCATTGTCTTTGGGCCAGGCAAAGTGCCCGTCGATCTTGTAGCGTGCCGGAAAATGCCCCGTCATTACCGCTGTGCGACTGGGTGAGCACACTCCACTTGCCACGGTAAAGCGCTGGAAATCCGTGCCCTCTTTGGCAATACGGTCAATATTGGGCGTTTTAATATAGGGGTGGTCATGGCAACTCAGATCCCCCCAGCCCCAATCATCCGTGAAAATGAACAGAATATTAGGTTTCTCAGCAGCTGCAGCGTGAAAGAATGTAGAAATGGAAAATACCAGAGAGACCAAAATCGCTTTGATGGAGCTTTCCAGACTAGGTCTGCTGATAATTTTGGAGAATTTCATGTCGATTTATTACGGTTAAAAAAGAGACACCTTACATGCGAGGTGCCCAAAAACAGTCAAACCATAATAAAAAAACAAGCCTTGGCTATTTATAAAACAGCTAAAAATGATGATCG
>CAYXEC010000057.1:0-13871 GCA_964463855.1 uncultured Verrucomicrobiales bacterium
AGGGCAGTGACTCCGTGGTCCCAGCCACCGACGGTTTCCTATGCCAACAACGAGTCCCTGACAAAATACGGGGCTTACTGGGACAACACACTGAAATGGAACACACGGCACACGACCATAGCGGGTCTTGTCTATGAAAAGTCAGACTACGGATTTGGCGACATCTTTGATAGCACTGATGAGCGTGAGCGCAAACAACACGGAATGTATGCAAACCACATCTGGAGTATCACCGATCAACTCAGCGTCTCGGGTGGATTCCGTTGGGAAGATTACAGCGATGATGGCAATAATGGCTTCAATGATGATGTTTACACATGGCGTCTTGCCAGCGCTTACACCTGTCAACGTAGCCATGCCACATTTCGAGGCAGCGTGGGACATGGCTTCCGTATCCCCAACTCAAACGAGCTGAACGGCAACCCGGCTTTTGGTATCGCACCCAATCCCGACCTTGATCCGGTTGAATCACTGGGATGGGATCTGGGCATCGAGAAAAACTTCTGTGCTGAGCAATACACATTAAGTGTCACCTACTTCGCCAACCGGCTTGAAGATGCCATCATCGGCACGGGAAGCAATTACATCAATGCTGAGGGCATTTCAGAGACAAGCGGTATCGAGGCATCGGCCGAGGCACAACTTCTCGAGAACCGCCTCAGCATCTCGCTCTCCTACACGTGGCTTGACCGTGCATTGGTTGACATACCCGACAACTCAGTGGCACTGCGCATTCAGGGCAAGGTGACCGACAAGCTCCAAATCGGGCTCACCGGCACCTATCTCGACAGTAGAAGCTATGGCGGCAATAACCTCCCATCGTACTATATCATCAACCTCTTCGGAAACTATCAAATCAATGACAGGGTCGCACTGAACTTGCGTATCGAGAACCTGCTTGATGAGGATTATAATTACTTCAGCAATAGCTTCAGCACCTACCCGGGTCGTGGACGTGGCATCTTCGCGGGTGCCACGATTCAGTGGTAGGGGCTCAAGGCACGAGCAAAATCATTGTATTGAATACGCCATCAAATAGTGGCGCCTCTGGCAAAGGAGGCGGCACAGGGGCCGGAGGTTTCCGTCCTCTGATGCTGACCGGCATCATTGTTTGCGTGTTTCTCGGCAGTCACATCACCCGCAACCAACTTCAGCGCGGACACAGAGCCAACAATACCGCCCCCTCAAACCAAAGCTGCCAACGCATCATCGCCCTCTCCCCCAGTATGGTTGAAATCATCTACGGCCTCGGCCTCGAAGCTCGCCTGGTGGGCGTATCGCGCTATGCCAACTACCCACCCCAGGCAAAGACGAAACCTTCTGTTGGCGGCTATCTTGACCTTCACATGGAAAAAGTTCTCAGCCTCGATCCCGACTGCATCCTTTTGCTCAAGGAGCAGGAGGAACTCAGCAAGAGAATGCACCGACTGGGAATTCACACCATTACCGTGGATCATGGCGACACCAAGGGCATCCTGGAGTCCATTCATACCATCGGCAAGGGGCTCGGGGCTGCCGGGAGGGCCGACGATCTCCTCAGAGCCATTCAAACAAGGATCCGTCAACTCAACTCGACCCACCCGGACATTGATCCAAAACCAAGAGTGCTGATATGTATCAGCCGGGACCTAAGCGCGAAGCACCTGCAGCAAGTCATCATTGCCGGGAGTGCCGGCTACCACCGCGAACTTGTGGGGATGGCGGGAGGAGTGAATGCCTATGAGGGATCCATCCCCTTTCCCTCCCTGTCGCGGGAGAAACTCATCGCACTGCAGCCCGATTTCATCATTGATCTTGTGAACACAGAAACCTGGCACAAAATCGGCAAAGAGCGCCTGCTGGCTCCGTGGTATGCTTTACGTGAAATGAAAGCTGTCAGCAATAGACGCGTCTTCATCCTCCACGGTGACCAGCACATGATACCGGGCCCGCGTTTCCCTGATACACTGGAACAAATCACCCGGGCCATTCACCCCTAAATCGACGTGAACCAAGATCACCAACCCTTCATCAAGGCAGACAGGCTGGGCCTTCGCATTGGCTCCCACAGGCTGCTAGACAATGCCGGGCTTGAAGTGGCTGCCGGGGAGAAGGTCGCCATTGTCGGCCCGAACGGCGCGGGCAAGACCACGCTTGCACGCTGTCTACTGGGTCTCACCCGTCCTGACACGGGAAGCATCACCATTGACGGGGAAACCATTGACCGGCTCAAGCATGGCGCACTCGCCCACCTGATGGCTTATGTGCCACAGCAACTTCCGGAACGCATTTCCTTTACTGCCGCCGAATTCATCGGCATGAGCCGCTACGCTTACGGAAGTAGCGGGCAAAAGGATCCAAGTGACCCGGACCCGGTGCAAACATCCATGGAGTTGACGGGCATCACCCACTTGAGCGAACAGCCCCTCTCCACCATGAGTGGAGGCGAACGTCAGCGCGTGAGCATTGCGGCTGCTCTTGCCCAGCGAACACCCCTGCTCATACTGGATGAACCCTCAGCCCATCTGGATCCGAAGCAACGCGATGTGATCCATGACCTGCTGGCAAAAATAGCCCGCGAACACGGGATCACCCTGATGGTTATCACCCACGACCTCAACTGGGCATCGAGTGATTTTGACCGCATTATCGGTATGCGAGATGGCCAGACACTCGTCCATGAATCAGCCAAAGCATTCATGCAGCAAGAAACACTTGAGCAAATCTTTGACGCAAAATGGCTGCTGCACCCACACCCCCATTCGGGACATCCCATGGTTCTGCCGCACCACTCACCCAAGCCATGACCAGAGCAAGCAAATCCAGAACACTGCTGCTGATGATGCTACTTGCACTCATGGCCATCATCGCTCTGCCATGGGTCGGACATCATTTGCCCGCTTTAAGTGTGATCACACGCCCGGGTGCAGATGATGTCGATGCGGTGATTTTCTGGCAAATAAGGCTACCACGGGTGCTGCTCTCTTTTCTGGCAGGGGCCGGCTTGTCTGTGGGAGGCCTTGTCTTTCAGGCCCTCTTCCGCAACCCGCTTGCGACACCCTTCACACTCGGAGTTGCCAGTGGAGCCTCGCTGGGCGTTACCATCGCGGTTATCAGTGGTCTCCATTTTACGATTATGGGGGTGCCGGGCACCTCACTGGCCGCTCTCACAGGTGCGATTCTCTCCGTCATGCTTGTCTATGGAATCGCCCGCGCCGCTGGAAAGCTCTCGCCGACAACGATGTTACTGGGGGGGGTCGCCATCAGCTTTTTCTTTTCCAGTTTGATCTTACTTCTTCAATATCTCAGTGATGCGGGAAGTGCCTATCGCATTCTGCACTGGCTCATGGGAGATGTCAGTCGCGCCAATATGGATACGCTACTGCAACTTGCTCCATTCATCATCAGCGGCATGCTGATCGTCATGCCCCTGCATCGGGAGCTCAACTTGTTATCTCTCACCGATGATATCGCCGCCAGCCGGGGACTTCATGTGGAACGATACCGCCTGATTCTCTTCTTTGCGGTTTCGCTCATGGTGGCTGGCATTGTGACCGTTTGCGGGCCTATCGGCTTTGTCGGCATTATGGCTCCACATATTTGCCGGCTTTTGATAGGCTCCAACCACCGTTATTTAATCCCTGCAGCACTCATGTTTGGTGGCACTTTTCTGGCTTTTTGTGATACCATTGCGCGCAACATCTCGGCCTCGGCGGAGATTCCCGTGGGCATCGTCACCGCCCTGCTGGGAGGACCTTTCTTCCTTTGGCTCTTACTGAGTAAAAAACACAAACTGTTCTAAGCTTCCAAATTGATGCCTGCCAGATCCTACCGTGTGATTTTTGTTTGCCTGGGCAATATTTGCCGCTCCCCGGCAGCAGAAAATATTTTTCGTCACCAGGTCAGGCAAGCCGGCCTTGAAAGCTCCATTCACATCGACTCCACGGGCACGCATGACTACCACCCGGGCAAAGCCCCGGACAAGCGCATGCAAAACACCCTCAGAAACAGAAAGATCGAGAACTCTGGATCCGCACGCCAGTTCACCCGGCAAGACCTCGAGGACTTTGACTTGATCCTGACAATGGATCAGGAGAACCACTCACATGTCACCGGGCTTGCACGATCCACTGAACTATCGAGCAAGATCTCACTCTTCAGCCGCTTTTGCGAGCATCCCGAGCATCAGATTCCAGAGGTGCCGGATCCCTATTATGGCGGCGATGAAGGCTTTGAATTTGTCGCCGACATGCTCGAAGACGGATGCAGGCAACTACTCGAGTATGTGCAGATGCAAATGGCTCAATAGCCAATGGTCACCAGTGTTCCGACATCGACACGCACATACAGGTCCATCACATCCGCGTTGGACATACGGATACAACCACAGCTCGCGGGCTTGCCGAGTAAACCTTCCTGGTTGGTTCCATGTATGTAGATATAGCGGCTCATGGTGTTGGCATTTTCTGCATCCAGGCCGTGCAAGCGAAGGATGCGGGTCAGCACCATATCCTCGTCACTCTCAGTGCCATCCCAAAGGCCGACGGGCTCACGCGACTTGAAGATCGTTCCCGCTTCCTCACCCTCGCCTATTTTCTCACTGACTTCGAACCGGCCTGTGGGTGTGCAGTAACTGCCCTCATCAAAACCCATGCCATTGGCTGCACTCGAGATGACATATTCTGCTGCCACCTCGCTACCCTTGAAAAGGCGTAACTTCTGTTCCCCAATGGAAATGTAGATATGCATGGGCTTTAGGAGGGAGTTCTCATTGATACCATGGAATTGTGCCCCCCCATGCCGACGGCGATCTTGAGCACGGTCGCCCCCCCGGCGCCCAGTGGCCCGGGGTTCATGATGAACGGCGGGCCCGGATCGGTGTTGCCCACAATGTTGGGCGGGAGTTCACCCTGATTCAAATAACTGGAGAGCAGCGCGCAATCCAGAATACCACTCGCTCCAACCGTATGCCCCGTGTATGGCTTGAGAGGATGCAGAGACACCTTCCCCTCATCAGGTAGAGCTGCCCTGAGGGCAGCGAGTTCTGCTTTGCCGTGCAATAACGTGCCGCTGGCATGCGGACACACAGCTGCGATCACCGGCTCAGCATCCAAATCTGAAATCGCACGCATCAGGCAATCCCGCAAGCCCGCCCCGTCATCAGGCATGCCAATGGGTGAGTCGGCATCCGAATTACACCAGTAACCCGTCATCCGTGTCATGGAGCGGGCATCCAGTCCACGCGCTTTGAGAGCGCGACCGGACTCCAATACAACCGCAGCACCAGCCTCGCCCGGGTGCAGCCCGCCTGTGTCGGGAGAGTAAGGGTCTCGCGTGTCCCCCGTGGCAAGTACGCCAGTTCGCTCATAGGCTTCCAGCACTTCAGCAATGAGGGGCAGCTCCACACCAATGACAATGGCGCGCTCTACCACACCCTGCCGGATCATCATCCATGCCATACCCAGGGCATCCAGACTGGCCGCGCAACCACTGGAGATAACCTGCCATGGCCCACGGATGCCCAGTTCAATACTTACCACGGATGCCAACTCCCCATGCATCGAATTACTCGCAGCCATGAGTTTCACGGGACGCCTATGGGGCCAATCCGAGACCCAGCCCGCTGCATTACCCCGGCTACTGCCAACAATAACCGCAGCATTGACCAAATCGGAACCATTCAGCCCGGCATCGGCGACTGCCTGCCTGGCCACGTGGAGAGATAGCATTGAGGCTGGCGCCCATTTGCGAGACATGAGCAGGCCCCTGTCTTCAATCCATGCGCCATGAACACTGGCGTAGGGAAAATCCTCACCAAACAAGTCTCCTAACCGACGCAATGCATGATGTCCGGCAGAAATTCTCTGCTTGTGAACTTCCACACCATCACCCAGACCGCTGGTCAGACCAATGCCGGTGATTGCAATATCCATGTCTTACTTGCAACAAGGGGAAAGCTCCTTGTCACATTCTGTGCCGGGCGCCTCCATCTCCGGATTCGGCTTGAGCGGTTCGATCCCGAGCTTCTCGATGAGTTTCATATCCTTTTTAATGGCAGGATTCACCGTGGTGAGGAGTTTCTCACCGTAAAAAATCGAGTTGGCACCTGCGTAAAAACACATGGTCTGGCCCTCCTCGGACATATAACTGCGACCGGCCGAGAGTCTCACTTTGGCCTTGGGACATGCAATACGGGTGACGGCGATCATGCGCACGACGTCAAAAATATCCACAGAACCTGATTCCGCAAGTGGCGTGCCGGGCATCGGCATAAGTGAATTAATCGGCACACTTTCAGGCTGGGGGTTAAACTCGGAAATAACCTCGAGCATTTTCAAACGGTCATCAGTTGTCTCGCCGAGCCCGAGAATTCCGCCGCAGCAAACACTCATGCCCGCATCCTGGGCGTGGCGGATCGTGCGGAGACGGTCATCATAGGTGTGGCTGGTGACAATGTTGGGATAGTGCTCACGTGATGTATCCAGATTATGATTGTAGGCGGTCACGCCTGCTTCCTTGAGTAGCTTGGCCTCCTCAGCTCCGAGCTCGCCAAGAGTCGTGCATACCTCCATACCCAGGCTTGCCACATTGCGAACGATTTCAAGCACATCATCAAACTGTTTGCTGCCTTTACGCACACCCTTCCATGCAGCACCCATGCAGAAGCGGGTTGATCCATTGTCACGGGCCGCAGTCGCACTCTTCATGACCGTTTCCAAATCCATCAAAGGCTCACGCTCGACCTCGGTCTTGTATCGAGCTGATTGCGAACAATACGAACAATCTTCCGAGCAACCACCTGTCTTGATGGAGAGCAGGGTGCATAGTTGGATCTGCTTCTCAGGCCAGTGAGCGGCATGCACTTCATGGGCCTTGTGGAAGAGTTCAAAAAAGGGCAATTCGTAGATTTCCTTGAGCTGTTCGAATTTCATGTGTTTGTGATAAAGTTAATAGGGGTGGATGAAAAGAATTCTTGTTCGCTAAATAATCTGAATCAACGAACCCATCGGCCGTTGATGGCAGGCATCTGGCCCTGACCCACGGTTTCGTAGTTGGTTTTCCCCTCGGCACCGAGCATGGGCTGGCCAACCGCCCGCTTCCAGTAGGCACTCATGCTTTCACCGGTGTGGCAACCCCAACTCTGGCATTGGGCATTTCGGGCAAAGATGTCAGAGCGTATGCGCGAGAGATCTTTTTCGTGAATCCAGGCCTTGCTGGCGGCCATGATGATAGCACTGTAATCGAGCAAGAAACAATGTTTGTTGGAGTGCCCGAAGAAATCAAAGCTCACCACAGATCTGGCCGGGTGCCGGTTGATTGCGTTGATCGCGGCAAGTCCACTCTTAACCCACACCAACTTGACTCCGCGCTTGGCAGCCTGACCGGAAATCCAATTGGTGTAGGGTGCCTTATCCTCGACACCACGCGCAACATAACCGGGGCGATACACAATCCAGGTAATAGACGCATTCTCACCGTAAGCGCGTTTGATCTCATCCATCCGGATCGTCGAAGCACGGATAAAATTCGCCCACCAGCGGTCATGCTGATCCCGCTCCACTCTCAGGTCCTCCCACTTCCGAAGTGCCGGACCACCACACAAAATGATATGGTGTTTGGATCCGTGAGCCGTTCCCGCGGGAGTGGCAGCTGATACACTGGATACCGGCTCAAAAAAGCCCGCACCCAACAAGATCAGAAAGCCCAGCCATACGCCTTGCATCACTTGCCAATGCTAGTCTCCCGCCTCATGATGTCTAGGTTAATCTCCCTGGCACCTGCATGGTTACTCACAAGCATGCCCATGCTCTAGGCCCTTCGCCTTCTCCATGCTGCAATGGCCTCTACAATCATCCATGCCTCCAGCAACAAGGAGGCTGAGCCTATACCCACCAGCAACCAACGTTCCTGTTCAATCCAACTCTGCTCAGACCCGATCGCCTGGCCAAAGATCTGGTAAGCCATCGCCCAGGCTGGCAAAAGCAGCATGAAAAACGCAGGTGCCGCGATAAACCATACCGGCATGCGCTGACGCCACATCCAGAACAAAATCACCAGGAAGGCAAGACCGCCAAGGAGTTGGTTTGTCGCCCCGAACAGCGGCCAGAGAATAAGCCCCCCTGTGCCTGGCGCCTTACCCTCACCCGCAGGCAGAGAAGCCATCCACCATGCAATGGCAACGGCGAACAGAGTCGCGCCATGCTTGTTGGCGAGCCAACTCAGCGGGTTCGCCCCCACAGCAACATCCGATGGAGAGATTAACCCGTCCTCAGTATCCCCCTTGATCTTGAAGCTCATCAGGCTGGCTGCCAGCTCCTGAATCACGTAGCGCTGCAATCTGCACGCGGAGTCCAGAGTGGTCGCTGCAAACGAAGCCACAAACACCCCCATCAAGGCCGTTGAAAATGCAGCAGGAATACCCATCGCCTTGAGAAAGTTGGCAGCACCATCCACAAAAGCGCCCACCTTGGCCCCAAGACCACTCATCGTTGCCCAGCCCTCGTAGCGTGTGTTCCATGCCTCAACGCCTAACAAGGTCCCCCCGGCTCCATCAGCGACACCGAGGCCCAGACCGGCAACGCAGGCAAGGATCACCAACACGGCCAGATAGCCCTCGGTGAGCATCGATCCATAGCCAACAAAGCGCGCATCGGTCTCACAGCGCAATTGCTTCGACGATGTTCCCGATGACACCAAACAGTGAAAACCGGACACCGCTCCACATGCGATCGTGATGAAGAGAAACGGGAAAATCAGAGGCAAATCCTTGAGCTTTAAGGAGGATTCCACCATCGGGGCGGCAATCTCAAGTGGCGGACGCACTCCGTTGACAGGTGCCCCGTTGAACAGGCCTGCAAAAACCAGTCCCAGCACAACCAGCCCCAGAGCACTCAACAATTGCAGCGAGTTGATGTAGTCACGCGGCTGCAGGAGAGTCCAGACAGGCAACACGGAGGCGATGTATGAGTATACGAGAAGTGCACTCACCCACTGCATAAGTGACCAGCCTTTGAGATAGTCGTTGATTTGATGCAACCAGCCGACATCTCCGAAAATCACCGAGAGATACATCACCGCCAGTGCCGCCAGGGAGGCGAAAAAGATATTCCCCCCTTTGCGATGAATGAAGAGACCTATCAAAACGGCGAGTGGAATCTGTATCAGGCAGGGAGTGATCGACTGCGGGTAGGTCTTGAACACCGATGCAATCACCAACCCAAAAATGGCCAGAACAATCGTAAGCGCCATGAACAGGATCAGCAAAAACAGGATTCTCACCCTGGATGAAATGACCCGGCCAGCGATATCGCCAACCGTCTGCCCACGATTGCGCATGGAGACTACAAGTGCACCAAAATCATGTACTGCGCCGATGAACACCGAACCCAGCAAGACCCAGAGCAGTGCTGGCAACCACCCCCAGATCACAGCCAGCGCCGGCCCGACGATAGGCCCTGTACCTGCAATCGAGGTGAAATGATGGCCAAAAACGACCCCCTTGGAACTGGGCACATAGTCATTGCCATCCTCAAACTCGATCGAGGGTGCGACACTCTCAGCACTGAGCCTGAATATCTTGCGACCCAGCCACTTGCCGTAGGTGTGATAAGCCAAAAGATAAAGGATCAGGGATCCCACAGCAATCATCAGAGTCATCATATGCCGGGCAGCTTAAGGCCTTGTTGTTGATCTATACAACTTCAAATTCGGCATGGTCAGCACCGGGGAAATCTGGATCTGGACTCACCTGGAGGGCGTCAGCTGCAAGACAAAGCCCTTCAAATACTCGGTTTCGGGGATCGCCGGAATAACCGGGTGATCAAGCCTCTGGCCGTGACTTGCGACAAGTCTCAGAGTCCGCTTGGCATCCACCGAGGCTGATACAATGTTATCGAGAAACATCTCCCTGGTGGCGTGATGGGAGCAACAGTAAGTGGCAAGTATCCCGTCGTGATCCAAGAGCTTGATACCACGCAGATGAATCTCCTTGTAACCACGCATCGCATTATTGAGGCTCTTTTTGTTTTTGGTAAATGACGGAGGGTCAAGAATCACCAAATCATACTGGTCCTCGCAGTGCTTTAAAAAATCAAAGGCGTTGTGCTGCACAGCATTGAGCTCAACGCCATTGAGCTCCGCATTACGCAGAGTGGCCTCGATGGCAGGCCCGGAGGAATCCACCGCTGTCACACTTGCCGCACCAGCCTTGGCACATGCCAGCGCAAAGCCTCCCTGATTACAGAAACAGTCCAGCACCCGCTTTCCCTTCGCCAGCTTGGCAACCTCGCGATGAGCGTCCAGCTGATCGAGATACAGCCCTGTTTTCTGCCCGTCCAGCAAATCAATTTCAAACTTCACCCCCCCTTCCACAGAGGGAGCTTCGACGACAAAGGCATCCGGCTTGTCACCATGGAGCATCGTGCACTCCTCCTCGATACCCTCTGCTGCCAGCATCGGTGAGTCATTGCGCAAAACAATCGATACAGGCGCGATAAGCTCACGCAATGTCTCGGCAATGAGTTCACGCTGATAATACATTGCCAAGGTCAGTGTCTGCAAAACCAGATGATCCCCATACCGGTCAACAATAACTCCCGGAAGCCCGTCAGATTCGCTCCAGACCAATCTTGCCAAAGCGGAGTCAATGCCGGAATGCTCACGCAATTCAATGGCTTGTTGGATACGGCGCTGAAAAAACTCTTTATCGAGACTTTGTTTTCTGCGCGAAATCCTGCGTGCCACAATCTGGGACTCGGGGTTGTAGATGGCCGTCCCCAAGGGCCTGTCGCGGTAGTCCTTGAGAGAAATCACATCGCCGGCCTTCGGCTCTCCAAACAACTTCCGGATCTCAGAAGCATAGACCCAGTCGTGGCCGTGAAAAATACGGGCGCGCGGTTTGACAACAATTCCTGGCATGGCGGACACCTTTCAAGCAGGTAATCATCATGGAAGCAAGCTTCCAGCTTGCGCACACCACTTTACGGTGGCAGGCTTTCCCGTATCGTATCCATGCCTGACCCCAGACAACAAGACCCCAACTATGCGATTATCCGCATTGACCTGCCGGATGCAGGCACCCACGGTTTCCAAGTCAGGCTGCAGCGCAGGGGTATTAAGTACGGCAAGTTTTTTGCTGACCGGGTCCACGGGCAAGAAGCCTCGGCCCTCAGGGCGGCAAGGCAGTGGCGCGATGATCTGCTCGAACAAATCGCTGACCAGGCAAGGGTTTGCGAGCGATCCCAGCGCAACAGTTCGGGGGTGGTCGGCGTTTCCAGGATCACCGTGGTTGCAGGCAATGGTAGTTCCTACGAGTTTTGGCAGGCCACATGGTCCCCCTCACCAGGTCAACGTAGATGTGTAAAATTCTCCATCAGGCGCTATGGTGATCGCCAGGCTTTCCAGCTTGCCGTTGAGGCCAGAACCATCGGTATTAGCCCCACCTAGCACCCGGGACCACCTTTATCCTTCCCACCTGATCCATAAGCATTCAGTCTCGCGCTGTAATGCATAAGCTTTTTCTCCTCGATGGGATGGCACTGGTATACCGTGCCCACTTTGCCTTCTTTCGCAATCCAATCATTACCAGCAAGGGAGTCAATACATCAGCAGTCTACGGCTTTGCCAACACCCTGCTCGACATCATGGAAAATCATGATGCCAGCCACATCGGCGTCGCATTTGACACCCAGGAGCCCACCGAGCGCCACACCCTCTATCCGGATTACAAAGCGCAGCGGGAGGCCATGCCCGAGGAGCTGGCAGGCGCCATTCCCTATGTGAAAGAACTCTGCAAGGCTCTCGGCATACCCGTTCTCGAATTGGATGGCTACGAGGCCGATGACATCATCGGCACCATTGCCCACCAGGCGGATCAGCGTGGCGACATCCACACTTACATGGTCACCCCGGACAAGGATTTCGCCCAGCTCGTGAGCCAAACAACCACCATGTGGAAGCCAGGCAGACAGGGAGGAAATCACGAACTGATCGATGTTTCTGCCGTGCAAAACCAATGGAACGTTGAACAACCCCAACAGGTCATCGACATCCTTGGCCTCTGGGGTGACGCCTCAGACAACATCCCCGGGGTTCCCGGCATCGGTGAGAAAACAGCCAAAAAACTCATTGCCCAGTATGGCTCCATCGAGAAGTTGCTCAGCTCCACAGATCAGCTCAAAGGCAAGCAGAGGGAGAACCTGGAACAATTCGCCGATCAGGCGCGACTCTCCAAAAAACTCGCCACCATCATTCTCGACGTACCCATTGATGTGACGTGGGATGACCTTGTCCTCGGTGGGCGTGATGAATCGAGAATTAAAAACCTGCTCACCGAGCTCGAATTCAACACCATTGGCAAACGCATCCTGGGCAAAGACTTCACCGCTGGACGTGGGCACACAGGCACCCAAGCCCCAGGCAGCACTGCAGAGGAGCCCGCGAGCGAGGCCAGCGCGACTACTGCCGTGCTTAAAACCATCGCAGACACCGGACATGACTACCAGCTCGTGCAAAACGTCAACGACCTCCACTCGCTGGTTAAAAAACTATCCATCGCAACCCGCTATTGTTTTGACCTTGAGACCACGTCTCTGGATCCGAGAAGCTGTGAAATCCTCGGCATAGCCTTCGCCACCACCCCCCACAGTGCGTATTTCGTCCATACCGGCCCGGAGAGTCAAATCACACCGAGGATGGCGCTCGACAAGCTCAGTGTCGTCTTTCAGTCCAAGCAGGAGAAATCCGGCCACAACCTCAAATTCGATCTCTCAGTCCTGCTCGCCAATGACTGCGAGGTCCGCGGCCCCTTCTTTGACACCATGCTCGTGCACACCATCGTATCACCGGATCAGAGACACAGCATGAATCTCATCTCGGAGTCCCTTCTGGGATACAGCCCCGTCAAACTCGAGGATCTGGCACAAAAAGAAAAGCAGCCGGAAAATGACCTCTTCGGGCTGGAGAGCAATCTGGACGAAAGCCAGGAGAAACCCGCCACCAGAAAGCGTAACGAGAAAAAACAGCTCAACATGTCGCTCATACCTGTGGCCGACCTCGCTGAATATGCGGCCGAAGACGCGGACATCACCTTGCAAATCGCTGACCAACTCCGCCCTGCCCTCGAAGACTGTGGCCAGATTGCCATTTACCGGGAGATTGAGGCCCCGCTGCTACCCGTGCTCACAGCCATGGAGAACGAGGGCATTGCCATGGATGTCATGGCACTCAGGGAGATCGGTGACACCCTCGCCAAGCGCATCTCCAACCTGTCCCAGGATATCATTGCAGCGGCCGGACGTGATTTTAACCTGAACTCACCCAAACAACTCGGCGAGATTCTCTTTGGAGAAATGCAGCTGGTTGAAAAACCCAAAAAAACCAAGACCGGGCAATTCAAGACAGATGAGCAAACACTGGCCGCACTCGCTCCCAAGCACCCGATCATTGCCAAGATTCTCGACTACCGTGAGGCCAGCAAGCTCAAGTCCACTTATGTGGACGCGCTGCCAGGCCATGTTTCCTCCCGCACGGGCCGGGTTCACACCCACTTCCACCAGCTCATGACCTCCACCGGTCGCCTTGCATCAAGTGAGCCCAACCTCCAGAACATCCCCATTCGTTCGGAAGCCGGTCGCGAGATCCGCAAGGCCTTTGTCCCTCGAGATGCCCAATACACCCTGCTTGCCGCAGACTATTCGCAGGTTGAGTTGCGTGTCATGGCAGCACTCTCAGGGGATGAGTCCATGATCCAGGCGATCATGGATGAACTCGACATCCACTCCGCGACCGCTGCCAAGGTATTCAACACGGATATTGACGAGGTTACCCAGGAAATGCGTCGCAGTGCCAAGATGGTTAACTTTGGCATCATCTACGGCATATCTGCTTTCGGG
>CAYXEC010000058.1:0-13751 GCA_964463855.1 uncultured Verrucomicrobiales bacterium
ATAGCAGCTACGGGCTAGCTTGGACGAATTGATTGCTGTTGCTTTGCGATTTTTCACCCTTATCTGAAGATAATGGTGAAAATGAACTATCCTTGCGCTTGCATGGCTGGCATGCCGCTGTAATGTCTGCCCTTGTAATGAATCTGCCATTGGAAATAGCTGGGCGCCGGTTTCACTCACGTTTGATGGCCGGCACCGGAAAATTTGCCTCCAATGAGCTGATGCGTGACACCTTGGCGTCCTGCGGGACTGAAATTGTAACCGTGGCACTGCGAAGGGCAGATCTTTCGGGTAGCCATGACTCCCAAGCAGATATCCTGAGCTTCATTGATCCTGAGAAGTATCTGGTGCTGCCCAATACCAGTGGCGCGATGGATGCAGTGGAGGCAGTCCGTCTGGCTCGCCTGGCTGAGGCTGCCGGTTTGCCCAAGTGGGTCAAGCTGGAGATACACCCGGATCCAACCTATCTTTTGCCCGATGCCATCGAAACCCTCAAGGCTGCAGAAATGCTCGTCAAAGAGGGCTTCGTGGTTCTCCCCTACATCAATGCAGACCCAGTGCTTGCCAAACGCCTGCAAGACGTGGGAACGGCGGCAGTGATGCCCCTGGGGGCGCCCATAGGCTCAAACCGGGGTGTGACAACACGCGACCAGATTCGCATCATTATCGATCAAGCTACTGTACCCGTTGTTGTGGATGCTGGCCTCGGTGCTCCCAGTCATGCTGCAGAGGCTATGGAACTTGGGGCTGACGCCGTGCTGGTCAACACAGCCATGGCCATTGCATCAGATCCCGTCAGAATGGGCCAGGCTTTCAGATTGTCCGTTGAGGCCGGCAGAGCGGCGTATGAAATGGGCCTGCCGGAAGCTGAGGAGCAAGCCTCGGCCACAAGCCCGCTGACAGGTTTTCTGGAGTGATTCCTGAATCAGGTTTTTATGACTCGGGGAGTGACAGCTGGTGCGTCAGCAGATCTAGGATGTCTTGATGACAAGTGATTGCTCTGCGGCAAGCCAGTCTCCGTATTGGTCTCCGGGAATACCTTTACTGGTGCGCTCCATGTAAAGCGAGTAGGCAACGAGGCTTATTTGATCGTGACTCACTCTACTGCTTGCAGCGATTTTTTTAGTAGGGCTTGTTTTCTTGACGGTTTTTTTAGCCGCTTTTTTGGGGGCCTTCTTAGCGGTTTTTTTGACTGCTTTTTTAGCAGTTTTTTTTACAGCCTTCTTGGCTGTTTTTTTGGTGGCGGCTTTTTTGGCCGCTTTTTTCACAGTTTTTTTAGCCATAACGGTGGGCAGGATTGGTTTGGATTAATGCAGAGCATTATCGTCAACTTATCAGGGAAGCAATATCAGTGCCACCTTAAAAGTGCACCCGCGACATGTCCCTAA
This sequence comes from uncultured Verrucomicrobiales bacterium, assembly GCA_964463855.1. GTDB lineage: Bacteria > Verrucomicrobiota > Verrucomicrobiia > Verrucomicrobiales > Akkermansiaceae > Oceaniferula. The sequence continues at coordinate 1,389 of CAYXEC010000058.1, forward strand.
AGAGGACGGCTGTCAATGGCGCAGGGGTGGCAGTTTTGACAACATCGAATAAGGAATGCATCGTCAGCAAGGCGTCAAACACCGCCATGAATTGCCGCAAAGCTAGTCAATTTTAGGACCGATTTTTGGAGGTCCTTTGGGCTTTTCCCCAGGTGGTTTGGGAGGCTTGGGGGGAGGAGGTGGTGGATCCTTGAGGCGGTTGACCTCGATTTGCTTGAGAAGCATGTTGAAGGCGCCTTGTGCGTTGGCCATGTCGATGCTCTCCTCGTGATCCAAACGCATGAAATTCATCTCCCAGCCGGCGGATATGCCGGCTTTGTCCGTGAGATCACGAGCCACCAGATAGGTATTGAAAGATTTGGGGTCGACCACGAAAAAGATGACGGTTTTTTTGTTGTTTCTCAGTTTGGTGAGAAGCTTCACGAAGGTTGAATCCTTCTTGGTGAGATCATCGATATGGGTGCCTCCTTCCTTGAAGTCGGGCGTGATGGTGAGCGAAACCCTTGTTTGAATCGGGTTTGTAACAAGTTTAATCTGCTGGTTACGGGTATTCTTAAAGTCGAACTTTGCAAAGTGTTCCGCTATTTTTGCCTGGTCGTATATTTTGATGCGATCGTTCCCTCTTTTCACCCTTTCATGGAGCCACTTGCTGCTGTTTTTCTTGAATTCATCACCTATCTTTTCAACCGGGGTAAAGGGGTCAATGAAATGCACGCGATCCTGGGTGACGAGTGCGTAATAAGTCTCGGAATTCACAGGAATCGACTTGCTTATCGGTATGCTGACCTCGGTGGCAGCGATGTTGAGAATGGGTGTTTCGTCAAGCAGTGCTTCCAACCGGGCAATCTCGTCTTGCATAAAAGTGGTTTTTTTCTGCTCTTCCTCGAGTTGCTTGCGTTTTTGCTCCTCGAGCTTTTTGAGTTGATCCAGTGCCGCGAGCAGCTCTCTGTTTTTCTTCTCAGTATCGGCAATCGCTTTTTCCAGGAGAGCCAACTTGCGTTTTTCCTCCTCGAGGTCCTCCGAGCTTGGAGGTTCCTCGGTGAGTAATTTATCAAGCTGCTCCTGCTCCTTTTCGAGATCCTCCAACTTCTTTTTGGATTCCTCAATTTGCTCCGGGGTTGCGGGCTCGATATCCTCGAAGAACTGCTCAACCTTTTGTTTTACATCAGCCTGTACGAGAAGCAAGACGAGGATGAGAACGGCCACCACATTGGTCAACGCGTCCATGAGTGAGTCCAGACTGACTCCCCCCCCATCACTCGATTTTTTCTTCCTGGCCATGTTGAATTATTTGAACGCAGACAGATCAATTTTGCCGTCATTAGGCATGGGCAACTTGCCGTGCTTGAGGCCGTATTTCGTCTCTGCAATACCTGCTGCCCAGTCGTAAGATTCCTTGCCCGATTTTCTGACCAGAAAGAGTATCATGGATTCACGGGTCTTTTTGACATTTGTAAGAAACTCGTTAAAAGGTTCGCTGGTTTCAATGGTGGCGGTTGAAATTGGTTTGCCGGGCTGGCCATCGTTGTAGACAACCACGCCTGTGGAGTTGCACTCCACAAAGAAGAGGTTTCTTGCACCGCGTTCCCCAAATCCCCGTGGTTTTATTTTCACGGACTCTTTCGGTTTGGGAGCCTCCTTCCTGGACTTGAGCTCCGCCTGCAATTCCTTGAGCCTTTTGTCCAATGGTGGTTGTTCCTTTTTGAGGGCAGCAATCTCCTTGATCATGTTCTCTATGATCTTTTGGAGGGAGGTATCGGACTGTTCCGGATCCTCCGCCTTCTTGAGATCGTCCAGCTTCAGCTCCAGCTTGATCGTCCTGTCCTTGAGGTGTTGGAGGGCTGCAACAGAGGATTTTTCCTTCTTGATGCGCTCCTCTTTCTTCTTTTTGTCCTGCTCGGCGATTTCGATTTTCTTCTTCAGCTCAAGGTTTTCGAGCGCGCGCTGCCGTTCCTCCTTGGTTTTGCCTGCCTTTTCCTCTTGTTCAGCTTGCTGCGCCTGCATCATGACACTGATCATAAGCGTGAGAATGCCAATGAGGCACGCAAGGATGCTCATGAACGGGAAGAGGGAGACTCCCTCGTCGTCGTTGGATCGGCGTTTGGCCACGGTGGGTTAGTTTCTGGAGAAGAAGCCGCGTTTCTTGGGGATAGCACCAGGAATTTGTTTCTCCCCGAGGAGTCTCAAGCTGCGATTGATGGATTCAATGCCGCTTGCAATACTCTCAAACGAGCGGGTGAGATTATTGTGCGACTTGAGGAAAAGCTCACTACTTGTGTCAGAAAGCTTAGAGACGGCCTGATCGAGAGAGCTCTCGAGCTTGGTGTGGGTCTGATTAAGTTGAACTGTTGATTTGTTGAGATTAATGAGGAAAGTCTCGTGAGCACGTGCCAGGGAAGCGACAAGCTGGGGGATGCTCTCGGCCTGCTCGATGAGTTCATCGGTTCCAAGCTGGCGGCTATCGTTGAGCTTGGGTAGGAGCTTTTCCGTACAGAAGGTGTCGATGAGGGTGAGGGTCTCATCTTCTCTTTTCTGTACGGCTGATAAAGGAAAGCTGAGTAAAATACTTAAAATCAGTCCCAGCAAGGTGGTGTCGAACGCAACACCCAGACCACCAGTGAGGCTGTTGATGGACTCCTTGAGCGCGTCGGGGTCGGTGTTGTCGCCCATGGCGAGGGACCCAACGGCGACGGAGAGTCCCATCACCGTGCCGATGAAGCCGAGAATGGGTATCGCCCAGAGAAACACCTTGATGAGGGCGTAGGAACCGGCGGACCTGTTGGCATCAAGATCGGACTGGGTGCCCAAAAAACCTGCCACTTCGCCGTTGTCACAACGTGATTCAAAGAGCTCAAGAGCCTTGCGGATACGGTTGACAATGAGGCTGTCACGAAGACTCAGGGGAGTGTTGTAGATGTTGTCGATGAAAGCACCCACGGTGGACGAGTTGATTTCCTTGCCGATACTCTCTGGGAAAAGGTTGAGCAGCGCGGCCTGCGCCTGATGCTTGTTCTTGTTGAGCTTCATGAAGAGGATGGTTAGTCCCCAGAAAAAGAGGAGGGTCTCCGTGTAGTTGACCCAGCCACGATCCAGGAAGATGGCGCCGAAGCGAGAGCTTTGAAAGGGCACCATGAGCAATAACCAACCAGCAGTGATGCTCGCGCCAATAATGAAGCTCTTGCCGAAATTGACGTTAGCGTGATCACGCTCCTCCCAACCTTGGCGCTCTGGTTTTTGATAATCCGGATCCGAGGGCTCCGTGGGGCCGTCCGGGATTTGGAAACGGCTGCTGCAGGCTGGACATTGAACTTGTTGGCCGAAGTGTTCGGGCGCTATGTCGAGCGCAGTATTACAGTGAGGGCATGAAATTTGCATGGATATATATGTACTTATTTAAGTTAACAACTTTTCTAGTTGGGTATTGAGCCGTTGCCAATACTACATTCCTAAAAACTCATCTTTTTATGAGCGCTTTCATTGAGCATCGGTATTTGCTCACCGTCGTCGCGTTTCGAGCTGGCTGAGTAGGTAGATGACCGATCCAAGCATGAGAACCGCGGCACATAGCCTGGATGCCATCAAATAGCCTGTGCTGCTTGCGATTGTCTCATCGTAGTCTGACTGGCTGATGCTGCCAGTTTGCAGCTCTACCTGATGGAATTGCTGCATTTTTTCAAAATAAGCAGGCGGGGCAAACCAAAGTAGAGCAGACAGGGTGAAGCCAAGCCAGGCAATGCGCCAGACAGGTATTTTTTTTGACGGTCTGATACTGGTGCCATTGAGCTCTTCATGTGTCTTCTCACTGATTTCTGCCATGATGAGAATCACTGTAGGCCAATGTTTTTCATGATCCCAGTGATAAATGACATGCGATACATGCAAGTATCAGTCTGATGATGTCGCAGTAGCAGTCAAAGCCCGGTTGCCATTTGCACAAAATACGTTAACATGCAAACGCATGGACGATGACTACAGCTGGAACGGGGGCTTGCGCGGCACATCATCGTTCAGGCTTCCCGAGAACGAGGGCATAGGCAAATGGATCAGTGTTGCCTTGATGGTGGCTATCATTTTGCACGCACTCATCTTTGTATTGCTAAGCCGCATTGACATCGTTCTGCCTGAGTTGGTGAGCGAGTCTGGAATTCAGACCGAGGTTGTAAGAGTTAACAGGGTGGACGTTATGGATGCGCGCCCAGAGATTAACCGGCCGCAATCCCGGGATCCTGTGGACCCTGTTGCTGTGGTTCCTCCGGCTGATGAGCTTGATATGCTTGAGAATATTGCGGAACTGGAAATGGATATCAGCCCCGAGATAGAGACGATCCAGGTTCCTTTGTCTGAGCCAGCGGCAGCGGGTGAGCTGGATGCAGAATCACTGGAGCAACTCAATGCTCCGGTATTTGAGCCGACTCTGCCTGAAGCCGGTAAAACCGAGGATTTTTTCCCGCGCTCCAGGGATAGTCAGCTGGCAGTGGATCCCGGGTCACGCGAGGTTTCCGAACATGATCCGGACACATACACAGATGCCCTGAGAAAAGGGGCTGGGGGAGACTCCGATAATGGACTGCTTAAGGATTTTACTTCGCTGGATGCCATGGCACGCATGGATGGCAACTCATTGCTGACTAGCAAAGCTCTCATTGGCAGTGACTTGTTGTTTGATTTCAACAGTGCGACATTGCGGCAAAGTGCCAGGGTTAGCCTGATGAAGGTAGCCTTGATTATCGATAAACATCCCAATCTGGTATGCTGGGTGGATGGACACACTGATTTGATTGGTGCATACCAGCCCAATCTGTTGCTCTCCCAGCAGCGAGCGATGGCTGTAAAGACATGGCTGGTAGAGACCCTGGAGCTGGATCAGAATCGCATTGCAGTTCGCGGTTTTGGAAAAAGTAATCCGCTCGTCAACGGCGGCAGTATTGAAGCCCAAGCCCCCAATAGACGGGTCGAGATCAAGATGCGTAAAACCCGCCCGGATGATGAGGTCAGGGAAATAAGTATACCTGCTGAGAGCCCGCCACCAAGAGGAGCGCCTCCAGTCCGGGCCATCCCCATTGAGGAAGGCCCCGCAAATGGTGCCCGTCATGTGCCCCCAAAGGCGGTGCCGGAGCCTGAGGTTTCCAATGCAGAGCCGGTCCCGCAGAGGGCAATCCCGGTCATTGAGTGAATGCACTTGGAATGGGAATGTGTGGATGAGTTGAGAGTTTTTACTGCCTGTGAAATTACTCGAGCCTTTTACTGATAGCCGTCGGCCGCGTTGGCTGCTGTCTTTTGACTTCGATGGCACGCTTGTCATTCCGGATCATGAGCCGGCGGTAATGCCGGAATTTTTTGAATTGATGCAGTCCATGCGCAGTACGCATCGCTCATGTTGGGGTATCAATACGGGACGCTCCCTCATGCTCACGGTCCAAGGCTTGTTGGATGCCCGTTTCCCCATCATGCCCGATTACATTGTCGCAAGGGAACGTGAGATTTATTTCCCCAACAAATTTGGCCGTTGGGTCCCCGTGAAAAATTGGAACAAGCGATGCGAGCATGAGCATCGCAAGCTGTTTCGCCGCTGTCGCAAGGTGATGGCTCAATTGAAGTGCTGGGTCGAGGCCGAAACTGCGGCTGTCTGGGGTATTGAGAAAGAGGAGCCAGCAGGCATTGTTGCCTCGACAGCTTCTGAGATGGACATGATTGTCAGTAAGATTGACGAGGAAATTGAGTCGAGCGAGAAGCTTTCCTATCAAAGGAATGGGATTTACCTGCGCTTTAGCCACAGGCATTATCACAAGGGCACAGCGCTGAGAGAAGTGGCTCGCCTCATGGGCTTAACAAATCAGGAGGCCTTTGCCGTGGGTGATAGTCATAACGACCTGGATATGTTGGATCCTGAGATGGCCGCCTTGTTGGCTTGCCCTGCCAATGCCTGTGATGAGGTAAAAAAACAAGTGCAGCTCTCGGGTGGGTATGTGGCCAGAGAGGTGGCAAGTCGGGGGGTGATTGAGGCAATTGAGAGCCTTTTTGCCGACAAGTAGGCAATTTGCAATGTCTTCGGGCATTGCAGTAAAAAAACTTCTAAAAGATCAAAATACCGGCGGCGGGAATCGAACCCGCACTCCCTAGGGAACGTGATTTTGAATCACGCGCGTCTACCAATTCCGCCACACCGGCTTGTGATTGATTCCTATGGTAGAGGACGGGCGAAATCTGGGCTAATCTGAAAAAATGTCAAGATGGTCAAAAAAAGGTCGATCGGTTCGAAATAATCATTTTGCGGATGTCTGCGCCGCATTTGCGGCAGGGTTTGCCAGTCCGGTCATAGACAAGCAGCCGCTGCTTGAAATAGCCGGGTTGGCCATCCTCGCGCAAGAAATCGCGCAAGGTGGTTCCTCCTTGCTTGATGGCTTCGTCAAGAACCAGTTTGATCTCTTTGATAAGTTTTGTGAGCCTGGCCCTGGAGATGTTGCCGGCTTTTCGCTGTGGGCGGATACCTGCGCGAAAAAGTGCTTCGCAAGCATAGATATTGCCAACACCCACCACCACTTTGCTGTTCATGATATGCTGCTTGATGGATGTCTTGCGGTTTTTAGAGCTGGCTGCCAGATAATCTGCGTCAAACTTGCTATCCAATGGTTCGGGGCCAAGATCCTTCAAGAGGGCGTGAGTGGTGAGTGGCTCCGTGGCATGATGATGCCAAAGGACCGCGCCAAAGCGCCTTGGGTCATGGAGCCGCATTTCCATGTCTCCCTCAAGTCCAAGGATGAAGTGGTCATGCTTTTTGAATTCAGTCTCCCGCGGGCATACGCGCAAACTCCCCGACATGCCCAAATGCAAAATGAGGGTGCCGGCGGGAGACCGAAGAAGAATATATTTGGCTCTTCGCTCGATGTTCTGCACCACGAGCCCTGCGAGGGCGTGCACATCATCTTCAATGGGCCAACGCATTCGGGGTTCCCGGATTTCGACATATTGAATCTTCCGACCCGATAAATACGGCTCAATGCCACGGCGGGTTGTTTCGACTTCGGGAAGTTCAGGCATGACCAATTGATGGCTTACAAAAGATATCTCGTTTTGTAATTGAAAAAAAGTGTTCTATAAAGATAACTCATCATTACACTCATAGGCTGAAGTAGGTAACATCATGCTTATCAATGGTCACTCTGGCCATAAATGATTTAATGAAATGAGACACTTTGAGCTTAAACTTAACAATACATTACAAATACGATGAAAAAATACATTACGCCATGGCTGTTTGTAACTTTTCTTGCTTTCGCAGGCTGCGGCAAGAAATCACCTGAGGCGACAACGGAAGCCCCGGCTGAGAACGTTCCCTCCGCCACAGGGGAGGTGGCAGAGCCTGCTGTTACGCCTGAGCAACGTTCAACCGTGCTTGGTTTCGCGAAATACTTGCCCAAGGATATCAGCCATTATAGCGCTGTAATTAATGCGAGCAGCTCTATTGAGCGGTTTTGCCAGTCGCCGATCGGAGTCTTGCTCATGGGGCGTATGGAGGATGAGGGCATTACGATTGATGATCTGGACATGTTAATGGGCGGCAACCTGAATGCTGCCGGCCTGAGTAATGACTTTTTTGTGGCCTATGGGGCTGGAGCACCAGCTGCCGTTGATTCCGTGAAGACATTTCTTGGTCGCTTGTGCTACAATGCCGGGCGCTTTGGGGTATATGCCGGTAATGCGCTAGTCTTCCCGGATGTTGCCCCACATCCGACGCCTCTTTACGTAAATGCGCTTAAAGGCATCGCTCCTGACTTTATGAAATTCCTGAGCCAGTTCGATGTGCCGGCTTATTATCAGGGTATGAGAGTCACTGATGACGAGGGGCGGGCAATGGCGCGTGAAGAGCTTGAAGCCCTGCCGATGCTCATCGGTATGGTGGGAGTTGGTGTGGAGCCGATTTCGATCAAGCGTGCCGGTGTGACTTTTGAGGGTTGGAAATTCAGCGGTGCAGAGTTGGCTGCTGTCATGAAGCAAAAAGACGGCCTGGATCGGTTTGCTCAGCAAATGGGATTCTCCAAGGATGATTTGAAAGCGTTCCTTGAAATTATGGCATCAAAGAATCTTGTCGCAGTCGTGGGTGAAGTTGATGACCATGTAGTTTTGTTTGTTGGCAACTCGGAAGATGACTTGGTCATTGTTGAAGATGTTAATGAGTCCCTCTGTGCCAGTGAGCAAATTAAGTTCATTGATGCTTATCTGGATAAGGATCTTTTCTCTTTCGGGGTCAGTGACGGCTCGATGGCCTCATCGTCTGCAGCTCTCGAGAAGATGTTCTATGGCTTGTTTGGCTGTTTGGCAGAGGGCCTCTCTGACGGTCTCGAGGAGGCCGATACACTTGGCGACACCCAGGACATTGAGGTGATGCTTGATGCTCTTCACCAAAAGGCGAAGGGGATTTTGGCCATGTATGAAGAGTCAAATGCCGGTTATGTCGCCTTTATTGAGGAGGGCATCAAATTTGAAATGCACGGTGGTAGCAACATGCCTCATCTTAATATGGATGCTAACCATAGTCTCACGTCCCTGTCCCACGGAGAGGCTAAACTTCTTTTTCTCAATTGGGTAAGTGATCCGGAATACAATGAGAATGTCATGCAATTCATCGATATACTCAGCCAGGTTAGCTACTCAATGACCAGGCACCTGCTGCCCATTCTGGAGAAGGAAGATGCAGGTGATGATTTCGCTGGCTTTAACGCTGGCCTGCAAATGTTCGACCAGCTGTTCCGCGATGACTTGCTTGAAATCTGGAGGGCCTTGCGCACGAATATGGCCGAGGGGCTTGGAGCGGAGACTGCCATTGTAGTTGACCTCAATGGGGCAATGCCCAAGGCGCCGATGCTGCCTGAAGCCCTGATCAAGAACGGTAAGGTGCCTCGTATTGCCTATGTGAGCACTGTGGATGATCGCGACAAACTCAAGGAATCCTGGGAGCGCCTGAACAAATCGATGGATAGTCTGCTTCGCAAAACAGGGCAAACCATGGGTGCGGACATCCCCATGCAAGTGCCCATGAGTAGTGAGAAAAATGGGCTGACGACATGGTTTGTGCCTGTTCCCTTTCAGAATGATGATTTCGTGCCCTCTGTCTCGGTGAGTGATGCGTTGTTTTTCGCCTCGACCTCGAAGCAGTTCGCCGAGGGCTTGTCCACCCAGGTTGGAAAGGATGGTTCCGCTCAGCGCAGCGGAATGTGGCTTGAGATCGACCTTAAGGTGACACATCAATATGCCGCGGATTGGCTGAAGCTCGTTGAGGACAATGCTGATGACTTGATGAGTGCTGCCGAAGCTGGAGACTTCAGAGCCAACAAGGAAATGTTGGAAGCAGCGCTCGAAGCATTAGATAGCCTGGACAAGCTCGTTTATCATGTGCGCAAGGAAAATGCCCAAACCCGCACTTCGTTGCACCTGAAAACAAAATAAGGGATAGTATTTTACTATTTATAACATCCATCGAACCATTCCCCATTGGTTGGTAATTCTTCTCCTCATTTGCCTTTCCGATATGTCAGCTAAGAGTGTTTTGTTTGTATGCACGGGAAATACGTGCCGTAGCCCCATGGCAGAGGCGCTCCTGAGGAAGGCTCTTGGTGGCAGGAATGATATTAAAATATGCTCGGCAGGCGTTGGTGCCATGCCGGGTCAGCCAGCCAGTCGTGAAACACGGGATATTTTGAGCTCAAAAAAAGCCCCGTTGGATGCTTTTCATAGTCGGCAGGTTGACGATTCCCTGCTTGCTGATGCTGACCTCATTATCGCGATGACCGAATCTCACGCAGCCCTTGTGAGGCAGTTTTTTCCCGATTGTGCTGAGTCGGTAAACGTTCTTGGCGATTTCATTGATGATGGGGAGTTTGCGGGGCTGGATGTGCCCGATCCCATCGGCATGGGGCGCAAAGCTTATGAGGAGGTAGCCAAGGTGCTTGAGCTTGCCATCCCGCGAATCATCAAGAAGCTCGATGAGCTGCCAGGGTAATTCATCAAAGTGTGATGAGTGAGCATTGTTACATTGAAGGGATTGCCAATGAGTTTGCCATTGCTGGCAAGTTTGTTGAGGGTGAGGAAATATACAGTGGACACATCAATGCGACCTATAGGGTTACGTTTCAAAAAGAAGACGGCCAGTTACGCCGGTATATTTTTCAGCGTATTAATGAGAAAGTCTTCAAAGACCCTCTGGCAGTGATGCGCAACGTTGAGATGGTTACCCGCCATATCAACTCGAAGGTCATGAGGGTGAAGCGTGATATCGGAGGTCAAACCCTGAATCTTTATCCTGCCAGAACGGGAGAATCCTACGCCTATGGCAAAGGTGGCGGCATATGGAGATGCTACAATTTTATCGAGGGTTGCAGAACCTTTGAAGTCGCGGAAAACACCCGCCAGGCTTACCAGGCGGCGCATGCCTTTGGCGCATTTCAAGATCTGGTGAGTGATATTGCCGTTGAGGACATCAAGGAAACTATTCCGGATTTTCACAATACGCCTAAGCGTTATGAGCGTTTGATCAAGGTGGTAGAGACAGATCCCTGCGGCCGTCTTGAAGGAGTTGGGCCTGAGGTGGATTTTGTCCTGCAACGAGGGGCCATTGTCTCCAAGCTGCTCGATTTGAGCGAGGCAGGTCATTTGCCCATGCGCATTACTCACAATGACACCAAAATCAACAATGTGATGATGGATGTTGAGAGTGATGAGGCTGTGTGCGTGATTGATCTGGATACCGTTATGCCCGGCTTGTCGCTTTACGATTTTGGCGATCTCGTGCGCACGGTGGTGAGCCCTGCGGCAGAAGATGAGATTGACCTCGGCAAAGTGGACTTTCGCATGCCGATGTTTGAAGCACTCGCAGAGGGGTATGTTGATGCATGTGATTGCCTGTGTGAGGCTGAGCTCCAAACCATGGCTTTTGCCGGAATTCTCATATCACTGGAAACAGGAATTCGTTTTCTCACGGACCATCTCGAGGGTGATGGGTATTTTAAAATCCACCGGGAAGGTCATAATCTCGACCGCGCCAGAACACAGTTCAGGCTTGTTGAAATCCTGGAGGCGAACCAGCCCGCGATGGAGTCCGTCGTGCAGCGCTTGGTTGCAGCCAAGCAATAAAATTCTGCTAGCCGAGCATGCTGGCGGCTTTGTTGATGGCCGTTATGAGTTCATCCACTTCCTCCTCCGTGTTGTAGACTGCAAATGAAGCGCGGACAGTGCCGGTAATGCCATAGCGTGCCATCAACGGCTGGCAACAATGATGTCCTGTGCGCACAGCAACTCCCATTTGATCAAGCAGCGTGCCGAGGTCGTAATGATGAATGCCATCTATGCGAAATGATACCACTGATGACTTCTGCGGAGCTGTTCCGAATAATTGAATGCCTTTGATCTCTTTGAGGGCGGTTGTGGTTTTTTGCTCCAGCGTGTTCTCGTGAGCCGCGATCTTTTCGAGACCGATGTTATTCATGTAGTCGATTGCGGCAGCCCTGGCAATGGCGCCCTCAATATCAGGGGTGCCCGCCTCATACTTGAAAGGCAGATCATTGTAGGTGGTGTGCTCAAAGGTCACCTCCTTGATCATCTCTCCACCTCCACGCCATGGTGGAAGCTCATTGAGGATTTGCTCTTTGCCGTAGAGGACACCGATTCCTGTGGGTCCGTATATTTTGTGCCCTGAGAAGACGTAGAAATCACAGTCGAGTGCCTGAACATCGATTTTGAAGTGAGGGGCTGCCTGGGCCCCGTCAAGCAGGACGATAGCCCCATGTTCCTTGGCCATGGATACGATGGTTTTAACCGGGTTGATAGTACCAAGGGCATTGGATACATGGCTGATGGCGACGAGTTTCACACGCTCGTCGAGCATGTTTCCGTAGGCATCCATATCGAGCGTGCCATCGTCCTGAATGGGGACCACTTCGAGGCTTGCTCCGGTGCGTTGGCAGAGCATTTGCCAGGGCACGATATTGGCATGGTGTTCCAGTGCTGAGATGATGATCTTGTCGCCTTTGGATAGTCTGCCTGACAAAGCCAGCGTGTTTGAGACAAGATTGATGGAGTCGGTCGTTCCCGATGTGAAAATGATTTCGTGGGTATGGCGGCAGTTGAGGTGTCTGGCAAGGGTTTCCCGCGCTTGCTCGTAGGCGGCTGTCGCGTCTCTGGCGAGCTTGTGCGCAGCCCTGTGGATGTTGGCATTGATATGTGTATAGTAATGCCGGCTGACATCCATGACTTGAACCGGTGTCTGGGACGTGGCGGCATTATCCAGGTAGATCAAAGGCTTGCCGTTGATGGTTTGATCCAGGATGGGGAAGTCCTTGCGTATGAGGTGGGGATCGATGGAAGACATGC
>CAYXEC010000059.1:0-10100 GCA_964463855.1 uncultured Verrucomicrobiales bacterium
CTCGTCGTCATTGACGGGTCCGGGCTTTTTCGTGCCCAGATACTTCCAGGGGAAGTTTTAGCGTAGGCAACTATTTGGCAGGCTTGTGTATTTTTTTAAAAATACTTCAGACAACTATGTTGTAAAAAGGCATTTAATTAATTGTAGAATGGACTATAAAAACAGTCCATCAGGCATTGCTAAAACTGACCGAAGAAGGCTGCCGTATCAATGTATGGCAGCACCAAGCAGATCAATTTTGGCCATCGAAACATCCACCTCAAAAAAGTCACTCCATGAAAACGACACACTCTCACTGCGCATCTTCCTTTACATCTTTGAAACCATATGTGGTTCACGCAGGTTTCACCCTGCTGGAGATGGTGATCGTGCTCGGTATTATCGCCATGATTATGGGTGGCGCCATTTTTGTGATGAAAAATATTTCCGACAGTGGTGCCCTGACCGTTGTAGATGGTGACTTTGCCTCCATTGAGAATGCCTTGCAGGCATACCGCAACAACGCGGGGAATTTTCCTACAACCCAGCAGGGGTTGATGGCCTTGGTCGAAAAGCCCGCATCCGCACCACGGCCACGCAGGTGGACTCAAATTATGGATCAGGTTCCAAGGGATCCATGGGGCAATGAATACCATTATAAGTTCCCTGGCTCTGTGGACAGGTCCCGTCCGGAGGTCGTTTGTTACGGCAAAGACGGCCTGGAAGGAACGGAAGATGACATGTCCAGTCAGGATCCACGCTGAGCATGCAATACGATCCAAGAAATGGACGCCATGGCCTGAGAGGTGGCTTCACCTTGTTGGAGATTGTCTTTGTATTGGCGATGATTGCTGTTCTTGTCACCTGGTTGACAGTGAGTTTGTCCACCGTGGAGACAGAGCAAAAGTTGCGTGATGCTATGGAGCCGATCGAACTCATGGCAAAGCGGGGTTTGAATGTGGCCGTGATGCAGCAGCGCCCTTACCGGCTCACCATTGACGAGAATTCCGTCTCGATTGCCCCTCGCCATGGGCTTGGGCAAGATGCCTCGGGTTTTGAGGATGCTGGCGAGCAGGAGCCCCAAAGTGGCTTTGCTGATGTGGTTGCAAGCGAGGCGACTGATGCTGATGTCTCCTATGAGATAAAGAGGTGGCGTTCAGATGATTGGCTGTTGCTTGAGAAAGACAAGCAGGTGGAGCTCACTTTGAGTCCTGTTGGTCTGGTGGAGCCGATATCCATCCGATGCAGCGTGGGACGAAGTTGGCTTAAACACGAACTTCATCCATTGACAGCGGGAGGTAGGGATGAAGAATTGTATATCGTGAAGGAATGAAGACGACACCCTCCCAAATGAGTCGCCGGGTAGCTCCAGTATTGCAGAAAACCTGCAGGGGCTACGTGCTGCTGGAGATCATCATCGCCATTGGACTATTTGCCGCTGTCGCCGTGTCGTTGGTTAAGGCTTTGCATATGACCAGTCAGACAGCTTCTGTGATTCAGGACGGTATGCGTATCGACAGGGTGTTGCGCAGTGCGATGACCGAGGCCCTGAGTAATCCTTATTTGGAGGAGGGAACCCAGAAGGTCAAAATCACTGATATCACCGGTGATGATGAGTCCTTTCTGCCAGGCGAGGTTGAGACAACTGTCGAGCCTATTGAATTTGAGAATGAAGACGGGCAGGTGTTGCAGAATATGTTTAGGATCGAGGTGGTTTTTTACTGGCGCGGCGCCGATGGTGAGTGGAATGAGCAACGGGCTGAAACCTGGCGATATGCCAGCCTCTACAGGCCGTGAGTGATTTTGAGAGATGAACAGAGCTCATCAACATCGCAGGACACGCTGCAGCAGGGGCTTTACCCTGCTGGAAGTGGTCATCGCGCTTGGTCTGATGGGAATGCTTGTTGGTATGATCTTTCGCGTGGCAAGAACATCCGTAGAGCTCAGTCATATGGTGGTCGAGGGGCAAAATGCCACGATGGAGAGAAATGCGTTTTTCAATCTGCTGAAGAATCAATTTGAAAAGGTTCCTGGAAATGCGGTGCTGAGGCTGGAAACGGTCGATTCCCGTAGTGCGAACGTTTCCCGCCTGCTTTTTACGCTGACTCTCCAAAACGTACCCATGTCATTTGGCTGGGGTGATACCCCCATGACCGCGGAGGCGATCGAGCTGCTGACCGTGGAGCAGCGCGATGGTTTTATTGATGTCATACTCAGGTTTTACGATGAGCAAATCCTGAGTGATTCCATTACCAGGGGTAATGATGATGTAGAGCCTGTTGCTGAAATCACTCTGATTGAAGATCTGTGGATGTGTGACTGTGAAGTGGTCGATGGTAGCACCATGGAGCAGCTCACCGAGTGGGATAATAACGGCAGGTTGCCGATACAGGTGAAGTTCTACTGTCGGTTTGATCCCACCTCGGACATCGTTCAACAAACTTTCTGGCTTGTGCCCAAACAGAATCCCGATGTGTTCTTCCGTCAGCTCATGCAGCAAAGCACTGTGCTACCTCAGGGCAACCCCGGAGAGAGTGGTGCTGGTGACGGGGCGAATAATCCGGGCGACCAGCAGAACACTGGTCTGCCGCCAAGCAATGAAGCGGCAAAGCCAACTTCAGCCATCGATAACCGTTAATGACTGAATGAATCACTCACTCACAGATACAGCATTCCCTTGCTCTCATCGCGTTTACGCGGGAGGGTATACAAAACGTGCCGTCAGGGGCAGTGCCCTGGTTGCCGTGTTCTGGATCATGGCCGTGCTCTCACTGGCTGTTTTTGCTGCGGTGAGAGTTGTCTACTATGACGCGGACGTATCAACCTCGCAGATCCATGGTTTTGATGCTCTGCTTGCTGCTGAGAGGGGAATCGCTGTGGCGGTGAATCCTGCTACCAAAGAGAACGACCCGCTTCTGGAGTGGAGTGATGGCGAGCGTGGTGTTTCATACCGGGCGCGCATTGAGTCGGAGGCCTCTAAGTTTAACATCAATGTCATATTGATGCGTAAAGACAAGCAGCTGCTTACAGATATTTTCACCGACTGGGGCATGGAATTATTGGATGCCCAGATGCTGGTCGACAACCTCGTCGACTGGGTGGATGCTGGTGATTTAACCGAGTTGAATGGAGCTGAAATCGATTGGTATGAGGAGCAGGGTCGCCCTAATCATCCTTTTAACAGGCCCTTCTACAGTCTTGCAGAGATGCGCCTTGTGAAGGATATGGATCTTCTTGAAGAGTTGAATCCACAGTGGGAAAAATGGTTCACGATATGGAGCAGCGGCAAACTGGACATCAATGAGGCTGGCGCCGATCTGATCGCGGCGGCGGCTGAGGTGTCTCCCGAGGATGCCAGCACCATTGTTGATTATGTAATTGGTCCGGATGGGCTGAGGGATACTGAGGACGATCAGCGTTTTCAGAATTTGACTGACGCGCTCAGTTTGATAGGACTCTCTGAGTTGCAGCAGCAGATGATTGGCCCAAGATTCACGGTGGAAGATACCACCACACGTATTGTCAGTGAGGGCAGAGCAGGCCAGGTAAAGCGGAGAATTACTCTGATTCTCAAAAATCGCAGCGGCCAACCTGTCATTCTTGACCGTAAGGAGGAAATCATTCCCTAATCCGATGCGTTTATTTTGGGCTAAACCAGTCAGAACATTCCATGAGTAAGAAAAAAGACAGTCATTTGTTGATTCCCGGAGCGGAAGGCTGGGAAATATGGACAGGTGGTGGAGATAGTCCATTTTTCAGATCTCTGGAAAACGGACCACGGAAGCTCTCGGAGATAGAGAGCATTCCTGCAGGTAGGGTTGTGATGGGTTTTCCTGTGCGGGAAGCACTCGCTGTTCCATTCAAGGTCCAGACGGATGACCAGGCAATGTTCGAGGATCTTGCATCCATGCATTTGGAAAAGTCCGGTATTCGTCCGGAGGAAAATGCTGGCAAGTTAAATGATGTTTTCCTGGCAGGCCACCAGGATGGGCAGACAACTTTACTGGCTGTTGTTTTATCTGCTCCAGATCCCGGTTCCATGCCATTGCGCGCTCCCGAAGCGTTCGATATCTCAGCCCGCTTTTTCCCCATGGCTGATAATGCCATTACCCTCTGGCGTGAGCTTGGAAGGTGGGTATTTGCGATCAACAGCCGCGGAGGACTTACCTACTTTCAGGCGCTCTCGGGTGATAAACTGAGTGGAGAGACCATTCGCGACGTATTTCTGGCACTCACGCAGCTTGGTCTTCAGGGGGTGAATCTAGAGCTGCGCAAGGCCGTGGTTTGGAGGTCGGGATCAGTCTCCGACCCCTCTGAGGAGGAGATCAGCGCTTTTGGCAACCAGCTCGGTGCCGAGGTGAGCGTGGAGCCTAAACCACAGCCCGTATTGCCTGATCCGATCAGCTGCATTATCCCTGCCAATGCCCGTAATGAGAGGCGTATTCACCGCGAGAAAAAGAAGCGTAATACAGTTCTATTGGCTGTTTTGTGCGTCTATCTCGCAATTACCGGATACTTTGGCTATGACTACTTTGAGTTGAGTAGGGCACTTGGCAAACAAGATGAGAAAATCAACAATATCAAGAAGGAGCACGGGCACATCGCTCTTTTCAATACAGATTGGGATCAGCTCGCACCAGTGGTGGACAGTAATCACTGGCCTCTGCAACTATTGTACCGTGTAGCGACCATAATTCCGCCGTCCCAGGATTTGCGATTCAAGGTTTTTGAGGCCAGCCGTGACCGTATTACCATTCGTGGAGAATCAGCGGATCTTAATGTGGCTAGTACCTACGCGCAAAAAATACGCCGTGCCCTTGAGGACTATGATTGGGAGCTTCCTCCAGCTGCTGCAGACGGCAAGACCAATCGTTGGATGTTTAACTATGAGGGCAATTTGAGAGGGGATTCAGAGCAATGAACACAAGGGAGAAAACCTTGATTTTGACACTCTTTGGTGTGGCTTTTCTCATCATCAATGCCTTTGTGTTCACCAGTTATCAGGCTGCAATGCAGAAAAAACGCATCCAGCTCCAAAAAGGAGCCAGGCAGCTTGAGCAAATGGAGAAAGATTTGGCGACGTGGGCAACACGGGCAGAGGAGGTCGAATGGCTTTCCAATAATCAGCCTGCAGAAGGGGTTCATGGAACCGTTGGAGCTGGGTTGGTCAAGGACACCGAGGAGGCGGCTCGTCGCCATGGTGTTACGCTGCCCAAACGCCCCAGCCCACAAAAAGCAGATCCTGATGAGGTAGGTGTTTATCAAAGTGCCCGGGTAAAGGCGGTTGCCAATGCCATGGATGAACAGCTCTACAAATGGATGACGGATCTGCAGGACCCTGCAAAGAGTAGATCCATCACCTTTTTGCGTATTTCGCCTCAGAGGGATGACCCCACTCGGGTGGATTGCGAGTTGGAAATCACTCAGTGGTTTTTGCCCGAAATGGAGGAGGGCAGTGCTGTTGCTGAGTGAGAGCGCCGATGGCGATAATTTTAAAATATAATATATCAAATTTTACGAACAATTTACTGCCAATCCGGCATTATATCGGTTACAGAGTAACCACTAGTTTCATGTGTAGAGTGACTCCCATCCTTTTCCGCACCACTCTCCTCATTGGCATTGTTTCTGCCAATGTTCTCTCGGCGGCCCCACCGCGCAAACCCACTGCCTCGCAGTTCAGCATATTAGTCGCGCGCTCCCCATTTACCATCAGGGCTGCTTCCGATGGTTCCCAGCCAGTGTCTCCCTTGGAGAAAGACTGGATGCTGGGCAGTATACGTCCCAATGTCACCGGCGAAGGCTGGTCTGTAACCTTGATTAACAAGAAGAACCGTAAACAAAGATTGCGCTTCTTGCCCGGATTCCCAGCGGAGGGATTTCAATTGCTTGAGGTAAAGCAAGATACAGCCAATCCCGAGGAATCGAAGGTCAAAGTGCGTCAGGGCGTGCAGGAGGCGTGGATTTCATACGATGAGAGCCTGATCAGGATACGCCAAAAAACTCCGCAGAAACAGGTGTCAAATAAGCTCACCAAGCCAGCCCCGAGCAGGTCAACCGTTAGCCCGGTCGTGGCTCCAAAACCCAATACCGGGGGTGTTGTGAGGCCAACCGGTGGCATCGTTCGGCCCGTTCGGCCAAGATATACTCCCAAAACACCAGCCCCCTAGTCTGAACACTTTTCCCTCACTAGTAATCATGAGATTCCTCCTCCCGATTTTCACTTCTGCTGTCTTATTGCTGACGCTACACGCCCAGGATGCTGATAAAAGTGGACAGCAGGCTGGAACCGCCAATACGAGTGCTATCAGCCCTCCCGCACCATCTTTGTCTGCCCCGGGTGTGACCCCGGCACCTGTATCCGTGCCAAGAATGATATCCAATACCGGGCCCAATGCGATGGCCGCCCGGGATGGGGAAATCATCGATGGTAGTAACTGGGATGATCAGGATGTGGCAGATGAATATTCCAAATACACAGGCAAACGCGTTTTACTAAGCTCCGCGACCCAGGATCTTGAGATCAGGTTTTTTCAGCGTGGTCCACTGACCAACCGGGAAGCTGCCGCGCTTTTGGTCAAGGTGCTCGACATGGAAGGATACGTTTTTGTTCCCAGTGGTGTCAATGAGGTCAAGTTGTTGCCCAAGGCACAGGGTAGTGGCGCGAATGGTCCCGCGGAACTGGAGGACATCATTGACGATGTCGCGCTCATTCCTCCCGGTGACGATTATATCTCCTACTTCATGAGGCTCAGCTTTATCAAGCCTGAGGAGGCAGTGAGGACATTCACGCAAAGTATCCACGGCTTGGGCCCGGGGGCGAAAATTGCACCGATTCCCAATGCGTCCGCGGTGCTTATTACCGGCAAGGCCACCTTTGTGCGCAAGCTTGTCAATCAACAGAAATTCATTGATGTGCCCACGGGCAATGTGGCCACGGCCTGGGTGGAGCTTAAATATGCTGATTCCGAGGAGGTTGCCGCGACCCTCAACGAGATCATGAACGCTGAGCAGCAGAGCAAGACGACCGCGGGGATCACCAAGGTGGGTAACGGAGCTGGCCAGGCAGCCGCATCTGGCGCGAACGTGCCAGCAGCCAGCGCTTTGGCAACAGCAACAACGGCGGGGGAGGATATACCCGTGCAAATTGTGCCGGACCCTCGTTTAAACAAGATTTTCATCATGGGTCGACCTGTGGATATTGTCTTTGTCGAGGGACTCGTTCGCCAGTTTGACGCACCCCCCAACCGAAATTCCTTTTTCAAGCGCAAGCTGCGATTCGTCATAGCCAGTGACTTTTTGCAGGTGGCGGCTGATGCACTTGAGGCGCACAATGGTCCCAGCTCAGATTCGTCCCAACAACGCCAGAGCACTTCGCGCACTTCCCCGCAGAGAAATCAGTCAAACTCATCCACCAGCTTTGGTGATCGGGGGAATTCACGCAGTGGTAATGTGGAGTCGGTGGAGGAGTTCAATGTCAGTGATGTGCCGGAGTCCATCGTAGTGGGTAAAACATTTATCGTGGCGGACAACCTGGCGAACAGCATCCTGGTCCAGGGTCCTCCGGAAAGCGTGCGCATTGTCACCGAGTTAGCTGACAAACTCGATGGTCGCCCACAACAAGTCATGATTTCCACTGTTTTTGGTGAAGCCACCCTGGCCGACAAATCTGATATTGGTGTCAGCCTCGGAGCTATTGCCCGGGGTGGAGACAATGATGCGGCTGGCTCAACGGGTGGAGCTGGCGGTTTGCCCACCTTCGCAGATTTGTTGACCAATGCGGGTCTGAATACAGCTTCGGTCGGGGATTTTGCCACGGGGCTCAACATTTACGGAAGGATCAATGATTTCACCGGTGTGATACGTGCACTGGAAACCCGCTCGGACTTCAAAATCCTCTCGCGCCCCACCGTCTATACGGCCAACAACCGAAAGGCGGTCATTTCCTCTGGTAGCAGGATCGCAGTACCAACCAATCAGTTCAACAGTGGCACGACCGGACAGAGTACGAATATTGAATACCAGGATGTGCTCCTGCGTTTTGAGGTGGTTCCCCTGATTAACTCTGAAGACGAAGTCACACTGCGTATCTCGCTGATCAATGACACCGTTGGTGAGGATCAGACCGTCGGGGATCTGACGGTGCCAACGATCGGCACGGAGACCGTGACGACTACCGTAACAGTCAAAAACAACACCACGGTGGTTATCGGTGGTCTGGTTACGGAACGCGAGCTCGATTCAAAATCAGGCATACCAGTGCTCAGCAGGATACCCGGTATTGGCAGATTGTTTGGCAGGACCACCAAAAAGGTTGATCGCAGCGAATTGCTGGTCTTTATCCAACCCAGAATTGTAAGCGGTGAAGCCAGTCAGCAAGAGGCTCAGGCGGATATGGAGCGCCGCTATGATGTTGCCGCGCAGACACTCAATTTCGCCGATGGAGTGCTTCCCTCCAAGCCGGCCCCTGTTGAAAAGACAAAGGGGACTAGTGAGGCAAAAGATACGAAGATGGTCAAAGAGACGATCCCTGCAGCGTCAAAGCGCCCGTCACTGGATTTGCCAACCAGAAAATAAGAAAGGCCAGAGAGTCTCGCCTCTATGGTTGCAATTGGCAGCTGGCTGGGTATGAGTTGCACGTGACTGGGCAACTTTGATGAAAGTGCTCTCCAGAATATGAAGCGTGTAGCCGTCATCAATGTGGTTGGTCTGACCGAGGGCTTGATTGGAGATCAAACACCTGGGATTAAAACATTTGCGGATGCGCACCAATTAAGCTCCTTCGCCCCCGCTTTTCCAGCGGTGACCTGCACGGCGCAGTCGGCTTATTTGACTGGCCGGGGTGTGGGTAGTCACGGTATTGTGGGTAATGGATGGTATGACAGGGAGTCGGCAGAAGTAAGGTTTTGGAAACAGAGCAACCATCTGGTTCACGGTGAGAAAATATGGGATAGGCTCAAAAGAGAAAACCCCAAGGCTACCTGCGCCAAGATGTTCTGGTGGTATAACATGTATTCCGGGGCTGATTGGTCGGTTACTCCTCGCCCCCTCTATCCTGCGGATGGCAGAAAGGTTTTTGATATTCACACTCAGCCCATGGATTTGCGGGATCGGATCAAGGCGGATCTGGGGGATTTTCCCTTCCCCTCATTTTGGGGGCCTGCCGCAGGTATTGAATCCTCCCGCTGGATCGCGGAATCAGCCAAGTGGATAGAGAGGGCAGAGGAGCCGACCCTCAATCTTATATACTTGCCCCATCTCGACTACTGTTTGCAAAAATACGGCCCGAATGCATCGGAGGTGAAGCCCGAGCTGGAAGCCATCGACAAGATTGTGGGGGACTTGATCGCTTTTTTTCAGAACCGTGGTGTCGAGGTGGTAATTCTCTCGGAGTATGGAATATCCGAGGTGAACAGGGCGGTTCATTTGAATCGCGAATTTCGAAAGAAAGGCTGGATACAAGTCAAAGACGAGCTGGGCAGCGAAACACTGGACTGTGGTGGCTGCAGCGCGTTTGCGCTAGCCGATCATCAGGTGGCTCACATCTACATCAATGATCAGCGAATTCGCCAGGAAGTCATCGAGCTGCTCGATGAAATAGACGGAGTCGAAGAGGTTCGTGTGCCGGGGGAGATGTGGCAGACCGGAGTGGCGACAGAGAGGGCGGGGGACTTGATAGCCATTGCAGAGAAGGATGTCTGGTTTACCTACTACTACTGGGAGAATGACAACAAAGCGCCTGATTTTGCGAGGTGTGTTGATATCCACCGCAAACCTGGTTACGACCCTGTTGAGCTGTTCGTCGATCCCGAAATTGTATTTCCCAAGGCAAGGATAGCGGCCTTTTTATTGAGAAAAAAACTCGGTTTCCGCGCCTTGCTTGATGTCATCGCCCTGGATTCGGACCTGGTGAAAGGTTCTCATGGAAGGGATAGAGTGCCACCGTTGGAGCAACCCGTATTCATAGCAAATACGGCAAAAATTGCACATGCCGAGGATGTCTGTGATGCCATTTATGACCTGGTTTGCGACGTTAAGGCAGGGAATTGACATATTTAGAGACAAATTATCTCCAGCGTGTCATTATACGGGTTAGTGACACATGCTGCAAAAAAACAGGC
>CAYXEC010000059.1:10110-13493 GCA_964463855.1 uncultured Verrucomicrobiales bacterium
ATGGAAAAGTTGGCTCAGGGAGCACAGCGCGCGTCTCTACATCTACACAAGACAGCGCACACAAAGTCGTGAAGATGCCGAGGATATCATTCAGGATGCGCTTGTGCGCTTGTGGGGTTACCAGGAGGAGCGTGGTAACAAGCCCCCGGATCTGCCATTGGCTTTTTCTGTTCTGCGTTTTGTAGCCATGGATCACAGCAAGAAACAAGGTCGTAAGAAACGAAAGGAAGAAGCAGTGATTGTATTGCATGAGCAGGATGATCACTGGCTTGATACCAATGCTGAAGATGATGAGGAAGCTTCTTTGCTCAGGGATGCTGTCCAAAATTTAGGTGATAAGTTGCGCGAAGTTGTGACACTCAAAATATGGGGAGGTTTAACATTCAGCCAGATTGCAGAGGCTATGACCATTTCCCCAAACACAGCAGCATCAAGATACCGTTACGCCTTGGAGCAACTGGAACGGCAACTCGAAACGATTAAAAATGAACGTCACGGATAATATGAATCCATCAAATTCCATAGAAAAGAAACTCAACGAGCTCATCCCTTCTTCAATGAGTGAGCACAGCCTTGATAAGATAGACGCGATCATAGACAACTTGTCCCATGATGGTTTTTCCAGTCCTGATAGCTCCGGTCATGGCAATAGGCAAAAGGAGGCAAGCGTTAGCTGGTCAGACATCAGGCAGTGGAAGATCGCTGCTGTTTTTGGCATACTCGTTGTCCTGACCATGGCATTGGCTTCCAAGTT
Source organism: uncultured Verrucomicrobiales bacterium (assembly GCA_964463855.1). Taxonomy (GTDB): domain Bacteria; phylum Verrucomicrobiota; class Verrucomicrobiia; order Verrucomicrobiales; family Akkermansiaceae; genus Oceaniferula. Next base: position 10,865 of record CAYXEC010000059.1, read on the forward strand.
CAACCTGGTTGAGTTCTCATCCTCATCTGACAGGGCAACTGCAGGATATGGAAGTGCAACATTGGACATCGAGCCATTGGAACCTCGCATGGTCAGCGCTGTCGTCAGCCCAACGCCAGCCCAGCCTGGAGACCAGCAGCCAGCTGCGCAAAGCCATGCAGTCGTGAGTGCCTCTGCGCATGAGGGGGATTTTACCCGTGTATCCGAGTCCCTGACTATTACTGACGAGAGCGGAACTGCCACGCTGGAATATCGCGAAGGTCAGCCATGGCTTCGTGTCGAGAGTGTCAAGGGTGTTCAAATCTACAACAATTACATCAACGAGGAGCAACTGGATCTGGTGCCTTCCATATGGAGGGATCGTGTCGTCATTTTGGAGAAATCACTCGAGGAGTCATCAAAGCTGCGTAGAAGTTACCGTGCGCGTTATATTCCCAAGTCAAAAGAAGTGTTTGTGGATGCGGAAAAACTCGGCCCGTGATCGAGGCTGGACCTGATTATATGACGCAAGTCGGTTGATTGTTTGCTGTGTGAGAGAATAGAGTTGCATATCTGGCATCCATTTTCCATGCTGGCACCATGCACCCCGATGTAGCGAAGCTTGTTGATGCCGGACGTATTCCGCAGCCTGTAGGAGAGCGTCTGTCTGAAATTTCCCCTGGGAATTTCTGTACCCACAAGAACTGGGGGGCGGGTAAAGTGAAGAGCTGGGATTTGCCTCGTGGTAAGGTTGTGATCGATTTTGAAAAGCAATCCGACCAGGAAATGGCGCTCCAATTTGCCATCCAGAAAACAGAGCCGCTTGACCCTGAGCATTTTAGTGCTCGAAAGCTCGAAAATATTGAAGAGCTCAGAGAGCTTGTTGACAAGGATCCAGCTGAATTGGTGAAACGCACGCTCGCAAGCCATGGTGGAAGCATGATGCTCGATCAGCTGGACCGTGAGCTTTGCGGAAGCGTGGTTCCTGAGAAGGGCTACAAAAAGTGGTGGGACAAGGCCAAAAAAGCCATGCGCGAAAGTCATGTTTTTTCAGTGCCCAGCAAACGTACGGATCCCATCGTGCTTCGAAGTGAGTCCGCGAGCCCAGCCGAGATGCTTATTGCGGATTTCACTGAAACTCGTGACCCCAAGGTGAAAGTCAAAGCCCTTGAAAATATTCGTAAAAACATTTCTGTTTTTAATGCAGATGAGCACGCCCTGACAAAGCTGATCGACGATATTAATGCTTTTTGCGCCAAGGGCAAAAAGTTGCACTTAAGCCTCGTGCTCGAGTTCCTTGTGGCCCGTGATGAGATCATTGCCGGGTTCGAGAGCATTGATCTTGCAGACAGCGACATACGTTTGGCTGATGTGCTCACCACTGAAGAGGAACGGCTTGTTGAAAATCTCAAAGGACGGTCCGCAGCTACGCAGCGCAGCATATACCAGAGTTTTCCGGACGCTTTCGGAGATGTCTGGATTGAAAAACTTCTTGCTGTGTTTGATGAAGTTGGCTCACGTGGAGTCACCGAAATAGCCAAATACCTTCTTGAAAACGGTGCTGACGAGCAGTTTGAAGATCACTTGAGGAAGGCGATTGCGAACAGAAGCCTTGGTCCCGATGCTCTAATATGGATCTGTCGCGAGCGAGAAAAATCAGCGGCTGAGGTATTCTCGTTTGAGACCGGCAACTCCATCCTCAATCTGCTTGATCGGGATCATGTGGCCGATGGCCCGAGTAGGAGTGCCAGGCTACGCACCTTGCTGATGAACGACAAAACTCTCATTGCCGATTTGCTCACCGATGCTGAGGAGGCAGAAGCGAGGCAGTTTGGACGCAAGCTCTATAACAGCCCAGTGTTCACCGACCTCGATCGCAAGTCGCTCATGGCACGTGTCATCAAGGCATGTCCCGCAACCCAGGATCTTGTGACCGGGGAGTTCGAGAGAACTGTGGAAGGAGTGGTTTCCTCCCATGAAAGTATAGAGAAACGCAAGCAGGACCTCGAAGAAGTTATCAAGGTCAAGATCCCGGAGAATACCAAGGAGATTGCTGTGGCGCGCTCCTATGGGGACCTTCGCGAAAATTTTGAATTTAAAGCAGCCAAGCAAATGCAGGCCGTTTTGATGCGTCGCAAATCACAACTCGAGAAGGAGCTTGCCCATGTGCAGGCAACCGACTTCTCAAACCCTGACACATCCCAGGTGAATATTGGAACTGTTGTTTACCTGCAGGATGATGTCGGTAATGACGTTACCTACACCGTTCTAGGGGCATGGGATTCCGTGCCTGATAAGAATATTGTTTCTTACCTCTCTGAGATTGGCATGACGCTTGTAGGTGCCAAGCCGGGAGACCGGATGGAGGTGCGCGACATGGAAACCGAACAAAACCGGCATCTCACAGTTAAGGCTATTGAGGCATACCGATAATTTTACAGAAGATCTCTCAACAAATATTGAATATGTCAGATACGACAATTACGAACATTATCGGCCGCGAGGTAATTGACTCTCGTGGAAATCCTACCGTTGAAGTTGATGTCCACCTCGCAGGAGGTGGATTTGGCCGTGCAGCGGTGCCTTCAGGAGCTTCAACTGGCGAGCATGAGGCATGCGAGCTGCGTGATGAGGACCCTCAGCGCTATCT
>CAYXEC010000060.1:0-10116 GCA_964463855.1 uncultured Verrucomicrobiales bacterium
ACCTCAAGTGCTCAAAGTTGTCGTAGAGGTTTTCGATGAGCTGGTAGTTGTCGTCGTTGTCGTTTTCCCAGTCCGGATAGGCCTCATCCAGGGCATCGGTGATCGCCATGATTTCCTCCAGTGAAGGTTTCATGCTCAGGCGTTTCGAATCTGTAGCTGCCTTTTGAAAGCCTATGGCCCGCTCGGTGGAGATCCTCTCGAGCAGGTTCTCGCTGTCCTCAAATCCGGCGGCAATGGCTTTTTCAATCCAGTGTTTTGCCTTGCCCGGGTCGGCTGGGCCTCCGGTGCCCTCGAGGTAGGCCTTGGCGAGAATGACCTGTGCCTTCTGGGAACCTTGCTCAGCAGCCTTGAGATACCATTTCATGGCTTTCTCGTCATCCTGTTTGACTCCATTGCCTTTGGTGTAACACAGGCCGAGGTTGAACTGGGCCTGGCTGTGTCCCTGCTCGGCGGCCTTGAGCCACCAGTGCACACACTTTTTCATGCTTTGTTTCACGCCCCGGCCCTCGTAGTAACAATTTCCCAAGTTCATCTGAGCACTGGCGAGTCCCTGCTTGGCCGCCTCCTTGAACCAGAGTGCCGCCTCGATGTGGTTTTGTTCCACGCCCTTGCCGTGGTCAAGGCAGACGCCGAGATTGTCCTGGGCGTCAGCGTGCCCTCTCGCCGCAGCCTTGCGATACCATCTTGCAGCCTCCTGATGATCCGCAACCACTCCGTCGCCATCTGCAAAACAAACTGCCAGGTAAAACTGGGCATCGGTGTCACCGTGCCGTGCCGCGATCTTGGCACTTTTCAGTGCACATGTGTGCCCTTCCTCCGAGTCCGCTGCTGCGTGCTTGTTGATCCGGGTAGAAGGCTCTTCCCCGTGAAGCTTGCCTGCCTCAAGAATGGCCTCTTGCGCTTCCGCCAGGGTGCATTTGAAAAGATCGTCGCTGGATTTGTCCTGATGGGATTTGAGTCGGCTGCGAGCACCCTCATGAATTACAGAGGCCTTGTCCGCAAAGAGAAAAGCTGCTGACACCCTGTGTCCGGACTCCCCGGAGTCCGGCTCATGCTCGTCGGCATGAATCTCAGGATGGTCCTGGCTGAACCTCATCCTAACATGGTCGGTCTCTGACTCATGTGGTTGGAGGTAGATCCAGCCGGTTCGTATTTCCTTACTCATCTTGGCAAAGAGTCGTCATTGTACATGTAAGGTAGTTAACACCTAAGAACAGGTGTTTTTTATGTCAAGGGTGCTCTGGCCGCATAGCGAGATGCCTTGCTGGGGTTTCGTTGCCTGCGCGGAGCCATTAGCACAGGTGATTGCATGAAACTACAGCTGCTGCGGCCCGCTTGTCTGAGCTTGCTTAACAATTCATGGTTGACAGTGTTTTAGAGAGGGGGTGAGACTCCGCGGCTCTCGCTATGGATTGGCAAGTCATCGTAGTATACCTCCTTCTGTTCGCCACGGTTGTGCTTTTTGTCACAGACAGGGTGCGTACGGATATTGTTGGCCTGATCATTATTTCCATTCTTGGCCTGCTCGGCATTCTCAAGCCAAAGGAATTACTCGAGGGTTTCAGTAATCAGGCACTGGTGACGATCGCGGCAATGTTTGTGTTAAGTGCAGCACTGATGCGCAGCGGTCTGGTCGCGGCACTTGGTGGCAAACTGACTCAATTATCCAAAGGCAGCCCGCTGCGTTTCCTGGCCTTGTCACTGGTCGCGGTGTGTTTCATGTCCGCGTTCATCAACAACACACCGGTGGTGGTGGTCTTTATCCCGGCAGTGCTGACGGTATGTAGCCGTCTCGGGCAGAGCCCCTCCAAGTTTTTGATGCCGATTTCCTTTGCCTCCATGCTGGGTGGCAGTGCCACCTTGATTGGCACCTCATCCAATATTCTGGTGTCATCGATATCGGCAGATGCCGGTTACGGGGAGATCGGAATGTTTGAGTTCACCGCGCTTGGAGCGATCATCGTGGTTGTGGGCATGATCTATCTCATTCTTTTTTCTCACCGTTTGCTGCCGGCGCGCACCACGATTGCCTCGACTTTGTCAGCCGATGACGTCAAGGAATACATCACTCAGGTCAATATTGGCCCGAAATCGCACCTGGTCGGCATGAGGCTCGATGAGACGCCACTGGCCAATGCAGGTGTGCGGGTGGCGGAGTTGATCCGTGGAGAGCGCATTCAGCGCATGGAAAAAGAAGAGGTTCTTCAGGAGGGGGACACGCTTCTCATCCGTGGTGATTTGAACAAAATCCTCGAGCTTGAGCGCAAGCATGACATCAGTATTTCAACCGACCCGGATGCTCGCGATGCTGAAGTGAAGCGGGTGGAGATGACCGTTTTTGAGCTTATGGTGGCACCGGATTCTCCGCTCATAGGCAGGACAGCACAGGAAATTCGCTTCCGCCGCGATTACGACATATCGGTTTTTGCGCTGCAGAGGAGAGGGCGGCACCATCAACGCGATATCACCGATCTGGAGTTGCGCATGGGCGACATCCTGCTCGTGCGCGGCACGATGGAAGCGCTGGCAAAGTTGCGTGGTTACCGTGAGTTTATTTTGCTGGAAGGAGTGCATGACCAGGTCATCGAGCGGCACAAGGCGCCGGTGGCGCTGGGCACGATCCTTGTCATTGTTGCTCTTGCCGCTTTTGGGGTTTTCCCCATCAGTGTTCTGGCTCTGGCCGGTGCTGCCATCCTGGTGATGGCCAAAATTCTCACGCCGCGTGATGCCTACAGATCCATTGATTGGCCCGTACTGGTGTTGATAGCCGGCATGATCGCACTGGGCAATGCCATGGGTAAAACCGGGGCGCTTGACATTGCGGCACAGGGACTGGTGAGCACGGTCGGGCAGCTCGGGCCGCATGTCACACTCTGGATCTTCTATTTTATCACGGCTGCCTTGAGCCTGCTCATCCTCAACAAGCCGGCAGCCGTTTTGTGCGCTCCGCTCGGAATCTTGCTCGCCACTCAGCTCGGTGTGGATGCCAAGCCTTTTATCATGGCGGTTGCCTTTGCAGCATCAACGGCGATGGCAACTCCCATGGGCTACCAGACCAATCTGCTGGTATATGGCCCTGGGGGCTACAATTACAGAGACTTTGTGAGCTTTGGTTTGCCGCTGAACTTTCTCATCGGGGTCATCGCCTGCTGGCTCATCCCTCTCATTTGGCCGTTTTAGAAGCGAGCTCTTTTGACGGGCTTTTCATGCATCTCTCCCGGGGTTCTGACTGGGCCATGCCCAAGGCTGAAATTTAAAAATTGGAATTTGGATTTCGGCCAGAGGCGTAGTAAGGTTGCGCGACATGTTACAGTTTATCGGACAGGGTGGACCCTTTGCTTATGTGTTGGCGCTGCTGGCGTTTGTGAGTCTCTTGTTGATTATTGAGCGGATCTTTTTTTTCCAGCGCGTCAAAATCAGTGTCGGTGATTTGCTGTTGGGGCTGGCCAGTCATGTCCGCAAGGGGGCTTATGCCGAGGCTATTCATGAGGCCGCGAGGGCACCCGGGCCCACGGCACGCGTTGCACATGCGGTCCTACTGCGCAAAAACCTGCCGCGTCGTGATTTGCGTGATGTCGCCCGGGAGGCGGGCCAGCTTGAGGTGCCGCGCATGGAGCGCAATCTGAGAGCCTTGTATGGCATCGCGCTGGTGGCACCACTGGTCGGCATGCTGGGGACGGTGAGTGGTCTCACCAAGACCTTCATGGAGGTCAGCAAGGAAAAAGGGTTTTCTTCCGCAGTGGAGATGTCGGGAGGCGTCTATGAGAGTCTTGTAACCACCGCACTCGGGCTATCCATCGCCATACCGGTTTATCTTTTCTATCTGTTCTTCTACGGGCGCGTGAAGCGCATGGTGCATCGCATGGAGCGAACCGGTGTGGAGATGGTCAATATCATCTGTGATGCCCGTGAACAGGCCGAGATCGTGTCCTTCCGGGAGGAGGCCAGGGAAATCTCCGGCAAGAAGAAAAAGAGGACGGAGAAATGAAGCTTCAGATGACATTGCCGGCAAAGCCCGGCTTTTTGCACATGCTTCCCGGGCTTGATATCATGGCGCTGATTCTGATGTTTCCGCTGCTCGGCCCATCCTTCGTGCAGCAGACCGGCATTGATGTGCAGGTGCATGAGTCTCCATGGCGCTATGAGCAGATGGAAAACCCCATTGTGCTGACTCTGGGTGCAGCTTCAGGCGCTGGTATGACACCGATCTGGATCAACAAGAACCAGGTGGAGATGAGTGCGCTGGAATCTGAGATTGAGAGATTGCGCAGTGAGGAGGGAGGCAATGCCATTACCACCGTGGTGATTCGTTCCGATGTATCTGTGCCCAGTGGCACGGAAAAAGAGGTGATTAACCGGGTGATCAAACTCGGTCTGAAATGCGGACTCATTGGCAAGCCTATCGGGCAGGGGAGATGACCACGACACGGAGCAGAGTAAGAACACCACAAGCCGGCAAGAGGCCATATGTATTTCATCCGTAAGAAAAAGCATGAAAGAGACCAGGAGGCTGGACTCATTTTTCATTGGCGTGGATTCAGAAAGCACCACTCCGGCAAAGTCGTGGCACTGATCCTGGCAGCTGTTTTTTTTGCTTTTTCCGTCTACGCAATCAAAGTGGAAACCCCGCGCTCACCGCTGCACTCGAAGAAAGAGGGTGTGGTAGTGGTGTTGCAGGATGGTGATCCTGCGGTGCAGGCGCTACTGCTGCAGGTGGAGGACCGATCTCCGTTTCCGGCCCGATGGGAGCCGGCATTGGATGAAGAAGTGTCAGACAGGATTGCGCAAAAGCGAGGTGAGCTCGAGGGTTCCTTATGGAACTATGAGATGAAGTTAGAGCAGCTGCCCGTGATCAAACCCAGCCACGGGCTGGTTTCCATCACTGCATCAGGCAGCGAGCTGTTTGACCCCCTGCCTGACCAATGGCGGGATTACGGAGTCAGGGAGCGTTTTGTTGAGCGGCGGGAACCGCTCATCAGAGTCAGGGTGGGGACCAGTGACACGCTCAAATCACGCATCTCAGCTGATCAGCTGGAATTACCCCGTACATTAATCTTCGATGAGGGCTTTGGTCAGGTTTATCGTTTCCAGATTTCACTGGATGCGGCCGGTTTTGTTAGTAATTGTGTGCCGCTGCCGGGCGGGACGACAGACGCTGTTGTCATTACGGATAGGCAAAAAACACTGGCTGCCTGGCTTAGGGTACAGCGCTTCAGTGAGGATGAAGAGGAGTTGCAAGGTATGGTGGTCGGCGAGCTGGATCTGCAAATCGAGGCTTTGAGGCAATGATAGAGCTCACCATGGAAGAATTGGCGCTGTGGTTGGTGGGAGTGCCGCTGCTGGGGATAGGTTTCGCCATCTTTTTGGCAGCACTGCGCAGGCGCACCAGGATCCGTGCCCGCAAGCGCAATATTGTAACCTGCCGGGTGTGTGGTCACGTCTACAAGGACACAAGCAGGGAGCGCCATCCCCAATGCCCGGAATGTGGGAGGAGCAACGAACGTGGCGACTCGCGCCGTCTTGGCTGAGAGTGGCATATTATCAATGCTTGCACTCCGGGGGATATGGTCAATAATGGCGCCGCCGTCGGGGTGTTTGAACGCATTCAAGGATTGCCCTGCTGGTTGCTAATTCACATCACAAACATATGAACGATCGCAGAGTTGTTGTCACCGGTATTGGAGTTCTGAGCCCACTGGGAAATGATTTACAAAGCACGTGGGAAGGTATGAAAGCCGGCAAGAGCGGCATTGGCCCTGTAACGCTTACCGATCCTGAGCCCTATCCATGTAAAATCGCCGGTGAGGTCAAGGATTTCGACCCGGCTCCATGGTTCAACAACCCGAAGGATGCCCGGCGTTGTGACCGTTACGCCCAGTTTGCCGTCGCCGCGTCGAAGATGGCCATTAATGATGCGGGGCTGGATGATGAAAGTATTGATCGTGATCGTGTCGGTGTGATGGTGGGTAGTGGTATTGGTGGATTGGGGACACTGGAGACAGAACATGAGAAACTTCTTACCAAGGGCGCGTCCCGTGTATCCCCATTTGTCATTCCCATGATGATTTCCAATATTGGCAGCGGCATTCTCTCCATGGAGTATGGTTTTGGTGGTCCCAACATGGTGATCGTTACCGCATGCGCCACCTCTAACCACAATATCGGTGAGGCATGGAGAATGATTAAATTTGGCGATGCCGACGCCTTTGTCTGCGGAGGTGCTGAAGCGACCATTTTGCCGATGGGTCTGGCTGGATTCAGCAACATGAAGGCACTGAGTACTCGTAATGATGAGCCCCAGCGCGCTTCCCGTCCCTTTGACACTGGCCGTGATGGTTTTGTCATGGGCGAGGGGGCAGGTGTTGTCGTCATTGAGGAGTATGAGCACGCGAAGAAACGCGGTGCCCAGATTTACGCCGAGCTTGTGGGCTACGGTGTCAGTGGTGACGCCTACCATATGACCTCACCTCATCCCGAGGGAGTCGGTGCTGCGCGCTGCATGGACATGGCACTCAAGCACGCCAGAATGAATCCTGAGGAAGTCACCTACGTCAACGCGCACGGCACTTCCACGCCTCTGGGCGATATCTGCGAATCCAAGGCGATCAAGAGGAGTTTTGGCGCGCACGCCAAGGATGGTCTCATTGTCAGCTCCACGAAGTCCATGACCGGCCACTTACTCGGTGCTGCCGGTGGTGTTGAGCTGGCAGCCTGCCTGATGGCCATCAAGGATAACATCATTGCACCAACCATTAACCTCGAGGATCAGGATCCGGAGTGTGACCTGGATTACACAGCAAATGTGGCCCGTGAGGTCGAGGTCAAGAGTGCCTTGAGTAACTCCTTTGGTTTTGGTGGTCACAATGCATCCCTTCTGGTGCGCGAGTTTGATTAATGCAACACCATTACCAGCGCCGGGTCCAGTTTGCCGACACCGATGCGGCAGGGGTGGCGCATTTTTCCAGGATCCTCTGTTATGTGGAAGAGGCGGAGCACGACTTGCTCATGAAGCTCAACATCCCAGTGCTTGATGGCGGAGGTTGGCCGCGTGTGCATGTCGAGTGTGACTATACTGCTCCTACAAAAGCAGGCGATCTCCTCAGTGTGTGCATCTCTCCGGCAAAGCTTGGCCACAGCTCCATCCTCTGGGCCTTTGACGTCTGCTGCGATGGCATGGATGTGGCCAAGGGAAGTATAAAAACCGTCAGGCTCGATGAGGAAGGCAATGTCTGCGGGCTCGATGAGCGCTGGCGGCTTGCCTTGACGGATTGAATTTCTGCCGCAGCCCTTACTTGCTGAGCAATTTGATCAACATGTTCATGGTGACGTGGTAGGAGATCGTCAGACTTTCTTCGGAAATGAGGTCCAGATTGTCTCCCGGCTGATGCCACCAGTGGGTGTGATTAAAATCAGCCCCAATGATGTCGATGGTCGGCACACCCGCTTTGTTGAGGTAGAGGTGGTCATCCATGATCCTGCCACTTGCCAGGCCAAAGTGCTTGCCATAGCCCTCTTCCTTGGCCGCATCGAGTAAGGTCTGATAGAGCCTGCGATCGGTATCAGCTGGCACGGCAATTTGCAAATCCTTGTGCCCAATCATGTCCAGCACAATGCCGAACACGGGTTTGGGTTTGCGGTCATAGAGGGTCAGTGCATAGGCCCTGCTGCCGTAGAGGCCATCCGAGGCTGTCATGTTTTCGCCAAAAGCCTCCTCGCCATCGAAGAAAACGAGTTCAAGCTCCTTGGCCAGCTCGGGGTGGTTTTTACCAAGCTGTGCCGCCAGCTCGATGATGAGCGCGCATGCGGAAGCCGCATCATCAGCACCCAGAAAATCGGGGATTTCTGGAATGAGTTTGGAATCAAGATGCGCCCCAAGAATGCCCTTGGTCGGGATTTTTTGAAGTTCCTCAAGGGAACCGATGCTCTCTGCCTGGAAGCGGGCGATGAGGTTAACGAAGGTTTTTTTGCCCAGAGGTGTTTCCCGCTGAACAGACTGGCTTACCGTGCTCCAGCCATGCTTGGCTAGTTCACGGGAGATATACTTTTGTGCTCTTTTCAGTCCCTCCGACTCAGGAGGCCTTGGGCCGCAGGCGAGAATGCCCTGGGTGTGCGCATAGGCAACGCGCCCGTGATAATCGACGGGGTTTGTAAAGTCGACGTAACAGAGGGCGATGCCCAGAACGGCTGCCACCAGGATAAGGAATGTGGGGGTTTTGACTCTCACGTTTTTTGACACGAAAGCAGGTTGGGTTGCAATTATAACTGAATGCCTAACAGGTCAAGAATGCGCTGCAGGTCATCATTGCCGTAGTAAGCCAGCTCGATCTTGCCTTTTTTGGGGTTGTGTTTCATTTTGACCTCAGTGGCAAAACGTTCCCTGAGGGCATTCTGGATTTGCCGAATCACGGCATTGGCCTCCTCGCTCGATGCTTGCCTGGAGGATTTGTTTTGCGGGGAAAGCAGTGCCTTGGCAAGTTTCTCCGCAGCACGCACGGTGAGGGATTTCTTGAGAATCTGATCTGCTGCCAGACGTTGTGTGGCTCCATCCTTGATGGACAGGATCGCCTTGGCGTGGCCAACGCTCAGGCGACCCTGAGCTACGTGATCCCTGACCTCTGCGTCCAGTTCCATCAGGCGCATGGCATTGGCGACCGTGGCCCGTGACTTGCCAACACGCTTGGCAATGATGTCTTGCTTGATGCCAAAATCCCTGGCCAGTTGGACGTATCCCTGGGCTTCCTCTATGGGGTTGAGATCCTTACGCTGGATGTTTTCGATGAGTGCCATCTCCAGAACCTCCTGATCGCTGGCTTCCCGGATCACGATGGGAACTTCCTTCAGACCCAGTGCCTTGGAGGCCCGCCAACGGCGCTCACCGGCGATGAGTTCCATTTTGCCCTCAACCTCACGGACAATGAGAGGCTGGATGATACCATGCTGCTTGATGGAATCCTTGAGCTCATCCAGCTGGCCCTGCACGAAGTGTTTGCGGGGCTGTAGAGGACTGGGCACAATGCTCTCAATCGGCACGAAGGAGTCTGCTGGCGGGGCATCTTTTTTGGACGGATTGAGATCCCCACCCGCTTGCTGCTTGATGAGTGCTCCCAGTCCTTTGCCCAATGCCTTTTTCGCCATAAGCTGAGCATAGACGTATTCTTGCCCATTTTGCAAAGAGGATTTTCCAAGTTTTTTAAAAAACAGAAATGGAAAAGCATCAAGCCTGCCGGGTAAGGCGACCTCAATGAGAACTGCGGCCACGCCACGGCTTGACTTTCGGCCCCGGAGCGGGAATGTATATTGCCCACAGGGCAACATGAAATCATCCATCCTCTTCACACTGGCCATTATGACGCTTTGCACCTTGCGTGCAGATGCGCAGCGTGCCGTGGTGGACCCTGCCATTGCTGACCAGGCCCGGTCCGCTGTGCAAAAGCTCGGGGTGGAGCTCATGAAGGGGAACTTCAAATACAGCCAGGAGCGCATGTACCCGCGCTGGAAGCGGCGTCTCGCCCTGCGCGTGGGTGGTATGGACAGGCTCGAAGCCCAGCTCAGGTCAGGGGACCAACAACGGGTCAGGATGGGGATCATGGTCACGGACTACAGGGCTGGCGAACCGAGTTCTTTCTTTGATGTCTGGAGAGCGAGTAAAATACACCCCGGGACCGGCAAGGCAGTCCTTGATGCCGAGGGGCGGGAAATCATTGTCAGCCACTGGTTGGCCGTGGTTCCCACATGGACGCAGGTCAAGGTTCCAGATCCTCAACAAGGGGGCAAAGTGCGCACCCTTGAGGAGAAAAGCTATACGGTGGCCATCTCCGAGAAAGGGTCCGGTGAATGGTATTTTCTCACAGGTATGAATCCCACCATTCAGGATTTGCGCAGCCTCTTTCCGTCCCTGCCTGCCGACGAGAATGAACTGGGCTTGCCGGAGTCCAGCGCCCGGGAGATCAAGTAAGCACAAGCCAGCATTTTTTATTTTAGCCATGTCAAAACACAAGAAGCTCGAGCGGGAGGCCAAGCTGGTCCGCAAGTTCAAGAAATTTTACAAGCGTGCCCAGAGTGAGTGGTGCGAGGTGCGTGGGTCTGAAATCCATGGCCGTGGCGTTTACGCCACCA
>CAYXEC010000060.1:10216-13401 GCA_964463855.1 uncultured Verrucomicrobiales bacterium
CTGCGAGCCATCAAGCAAGGCGAGGAGCTGACCTTTGACTACGGCTTTGATATCGAGAGCTATGAGGATCATCCATGCCGCTGTGGCAGTGAGAAGTGCGTCGGTTTCATCGTGACCCAGGACCAGTGGCCCGAGCTGCATAAACGCCTCGCCGCCGCGGCCGAGGAGAGCCGCAATGAAGAAAAAATCACCGGCTAAGTTTCCCTGGGGTAATCGCCCCGATCCATCCATCCCATCATCCATGAATTATTCTGCCAAACTCGCCCGCCGCATTGAAGCCGTGGGATCACGCCTCTGTGTCGGCATTGACCCGAGACCCGAGCTCTCCGGTGGCATTGATGCCGTGCCCGAATTCCTGAGCAGACTAGTGGGGGAGACCGCTGAATTCGCCGCCGCCTTCAAGCCGAACATGGCCTACTTTGAGGCCATGGGAATCCGCGGCATTGAGATGCTTGAGCAGATGCTTCAGGACATGCCCGCTGAGGTGCCCGTGATTCTGGATGCCAAGCGCTCCGACATCGGTGAGACCCAGAAGTACTATGCCAAGTCCTACTTTGAGAACTGGAATGTCGATGCCGTGACCCTCAACCCCTTCCTTGGCTATGACTCCATCGAGCCCTTCCTCGACTGGGAGGGCAAGGGGGTCTACCTCTTGGCTGTGACTTCCAATTCCGGCAGTGCCGATTTCCAGCGCCAGCAGCTCGCCGATGGCCGTTATGTCTTTGAGCTGGTCCAGGAGCTTGGCAGGCGTGCCTGTGAGGAGGGCAAACTCACCGATGTCGGCTATGTCGTGGGTCTGACCAACGCCAGTGCCGAGGTACTCGAGCGTATTGTTGACAGCCCGCTGCTTATTCCTGGTCTCGGTGCCCAGGGTGGGGACCTGGCAAGCCTGGAGGGCAAGGGCCGCACAGCTCCCGACGTGGTCAACGTCTCGCGCGGTATCAGCTACGCCGAGGAGGAGAAATCCTTGGCCCAAAAAGCCAGCGAGTGGGCGCAAAAGCTTGCTGTCTAAGCAGGCCGTCCCTGCCCAAAGTGGGATGTTGACGTCTTCTTAGCATTGCCTCATGCTTGCGCCTGCATGATTGAAGTCAGGGATCTCAGGGTTCACTACGGTCAGTACCTCGCGGTGGACCGGCTGAGCTTTTCCGTGGAGCGGGGCTCGGTGTATGGTTTGATCGGGCCCAACGGAGCGGGCAAGACCACCACCATCAGGGCGATTGCCACACTGCTTGAGCCCACCTACGGCGAAATCATCGTGGACGGCATTCCCGTGCTGCAGCAGCCCGAGGAGGCACGCCGCAAAATGGGCTACATGCCGGACTTTCCACCCGTCTATGATGACTTGAAGGTGGAGGAGTTTTGCGATCTGTTTGCCCACGCCTACGGGCTGATCGGGCAGAGGAAAAAGGAAAAAGTCGAGGAGTGCCTCGAGCTCACCAATCTCCAAGACAAACGCAAGGAGTTCTGTAAAAACCTCTCCCGCGGCATGAAGCAACGCGCCCTGCTCGCCAAGACCCTGGTGCACGATCCCTCGGTTCTCTTGCTCGATGAGCCCGGAGCCAACCTGGACCCCAAGGCGCGGATTGATCTGCGCAACCTGCTGCGCCAGCTGGCCCGGGATGGCCGCACGATTCTCGTCTCCTCCCACGTGCTCTCCGAGCTGCAGGATCTTTGTGACGCCATTGGCATCATGCGTGAGGGCACGATGGTGGTCTCCGGCTCGATGGAGGAAGTCGTTAGCCAGTCTTCACCCCAGCGTGTGATCCGCATGGAGCTGAGCGCGCCTTGCCCCGGCCTTGAGGCAATCGTTGAGGACATGCCCTCCGTTTCAAATCTCGTCTCGCTGGGTCAGAGTGGGCTGGAATACGAGATTAACCATCAGAGGGACAAGGCGGACACCGCCCGCGTTCTCGAGCAGCTCATCAAGGCGGGGGCCTCCGTCTGTGGCTTTCATCTCAAGCAGTCCAAGGTGGAGGACCTCTTTCTGGAGGTGGAATCAGGCAACCTATCAAGCAATCTATCAGCTAACACGGATGTGAAAGGGGAGCGCGCCTCATGAATCCATTGGTTCTTAAAGGCATTCGCGAGCGCCTCCGGCTCAAGCAGCTGATCGCCGCCAGCCTGTTTTGTTTGATTATCACGAGTACCTTTTACCTGTCATCGTATCTCCGGGGATCCCAGGACAAGCAAATCTACGATCCCAAGAACAAGACCTACATCAAGGTCGAGGGCAGGGATATCAATGGTGCGCGCAACGCCTTCGGCACTCTGCTCGCAGTCCAGGGCTTCTTCCTGATGTTTCTGGGAACGGGGCGTGTTGCCTCCATCACCGCGGAGGACAAGGAGTCCGGTCTGCTGGACTACCAGCGCATGACGCCCATGAACCCGCTCTCCAAGATCGCGGGCTACATCTTTGGCATTCCGGCGCGGGAGTACTACATGTTTTTACTCACCCTGCCCTTTATGCTGCATTGTGTCACGGTAGCGGAAATTCCCTGGCTCAATGTTTTGCATCTCTACCTCGTCTTTTTCTCCTCGGTGATCCTCTATCATCTCACCGCCCATGTCACCGGCCTGGTCGTTCCCAAGCCCCGGGCGGCATCCTGGATGTCGCGCATCGTGGTGATGGGACTTTACCTTGTTCTGCCTACCCTGGGGCAGGCGGGCATCTCGATACTGTCTTTCCTCACCACCCTGCCAACTTACTTCGGCAAGATCGTTCCCCACCTCGCACCCGTGGGCATGCCGGATGTCGGGCAGAAATACTCGGCTCGCGGTCAGTGGAGTGAGATGAAGATGAAAGTCTCGGAGTTCTGGCAGGATGTGTCCTTCTATCACCTGCAGCTCTCCCCGGCAGTGTTCACCTTCATCATGCAGGCGCTGATCCTCGCCGCCTTGCTCATCACGGCGTACCGCAAATGGAGGAACTCTTCCCTGCCGGCATTTTCCAAGCGCGCCGGCCTGATCATCTTCTGCGTGCTGCAGTTTCTCTTGCTCGGGTCCCTGTGGTCCTTCTTCGCCGAGGGCAAGGCCAGTGGCTTGCTGGGCCAGTCCCTCTCAGCCGATGCTTTTCAGAGTAGCGAACGCTTGCTGAGCCTGGTCATTGTGCAGTCCATCTTCATGTGCTTGTCGATCGCGGTGATCTTTGGCCTGGTCAATATCTGCTGCCCTGACCGGCATCTCTA
>CAYXEC010000061.1:0-5660 GCA_964463855.1 uncultured Verrucomicrobiales bacterium
AATCCTTAAAGAGCACTTGCATGTCCACAGTGGCAATTTTCAGGCGTTGGGCTGATGCTGAAGTAGCACCGAACACGGCAATAAAACAAAAGACAGCGGCAAATTTGAGATGATGGTTCATAGTCATTAATGGTATGCGATGGATGACCTGAGCGGCAATTTCAGATCATGGGTGCAACACTAAAAAGCCCTTTTAGCATAATTGTAAAAACTTCGCGTTGCAGTGCTAAGCTGCACAGAATAGCATCCTGCGTCAACCTCTATCCCCAGCCAAATCCCCGCTCCCAGAGAAAATGAAAGTTGTCCACAACATCCAAGAGTTTGGTGACATTGGCAGCCCAAATGACCTCGCTGCGATGCGTGCCCTGGTCCCCACCATGGGCTCTCTGCACGAGGGGCATCTGGAGCTTGTTGCCCGGGCCCGGCAAATGATCGGTCCTGAGGGAACGATTATTCTGAGTCTGTTTGTCAACCCCACTCAATTCGACCGGCCCGACGATCTGGAATACTACCCCAGATCACTCGAGAGGGATCTGACACTTTGTCGTGAACATGGAGTGGACGTCGTATTTGCCCCGGATGCCGCGGACATGTATCAGCCTGACCACTCTGTGAGCGTGAGTGAGTCGAGCCTATCCAAGCGGCTCTGTGGCGCATCAAGACCCGGACACTTTGACGGTGTCTGCACTGTCGTTTTGAAGCTCCTCAACCTCGCCCAGGCCGATATAGCCTTGTTTGGAAAGAAAGACTACCAGCAACTCGCCATCATCCGCCGCATGGTCAGGGACCTTAATATCCCAATCCGTATTGAGGCCGTGGATACCGTCAGGGAAGAGTCTGGCCTTGCATTGTCATCGAGGAACCAAAGACTCACGGATCAGCAACGTTGGGATGCTTCCATAATCAGACGCGCACTTCTAGCTGCACGTGCAGCACATCTCAAGGGAGAGCGCTCTGCGCAAAAAATCCTCGGTGTTGCCAGAGAGGCAATCGAGAGCTCAGCATTGGATCCCGAAATCGATTACCTTGAAATAGTCGATCAAGACAGCCTGCAGCCTGTCGAAACGCTCAACTCCCCTGCCATCATCGCCACCGCAGTTTTTTACGGCGAGGTGCGGCTCATCGATAATATCGAACTCATTTAGAGGGCGGCAAACTTCTCCCAGAATCGAGTCGTTTGTTGTGGATCGGGAACGATCTCCACCAAGGTCGTTTTGTCCCGGGGCTCCAATTCAAAATCCTCGATGCCTTGCACCCTCGTGTAATGCATGCCCCACATCGCGGCCCATGGCTCAAATCCGTGCTGATGCGTGTTGGTAACCAAGTTGCAGACATCGTTAGCCAACCCCTTCATCACAGGCAAACGCTCGAATATCCTACCCCCACCATTGTTGATGACAATGAGCATGCGACCCCGGCACTCAACCTGGGAGAGAAGAGCGGGCGCTGCCAGGTCATAGAGGGCAGTAAGGTCGCCAAAGACACCCCAGGCCCCCTCCTCTCGCGCAGTGGCACCCAACCACGTGGCAATCTGGCCATCGATACCGTTGGCACCGCGATTCGCCCGGACACACTCATAAGCAACATCACGCTGTGCAAAATCGTTCCATTCACGAATGGGCAGGCTATTACCCAGATAGAGACTGTTACCCACTGTTGCCATCACAGATAGCATGCGTATCATGCCTGGCTCACTCTCGGGCAGGGACTCGAGCAATTCAGATATGCGCCCACGCCTACTGGAGGTCGTCTTCAAATAATCCATTGTATCGCCGAGCTCGGCGAGTTCTCCCATTGCCCGGATGCAGCGCGAAATATCGCCTGAGATGAGTTGACTCTCTCTGGCCAAGCCGGCGAAACCCGTCCTGCTAATGGAAACCACCTTGACCTCCGGAAGATCTTCCAGATCTCGCCAGAACCTTCCTGTGGGCACCTCGCCTATACGCAGCACATTAGCCGGCGGTTTCCCCTTCAGTGTGCGATTACCGTCGACGAGCTCCAAGGGGCCAAGCAATTCTCGCAAGCCACTGGTGGCATCTGCCAAAACCGGAGCTCCAAGCCCCTTGAGAAAATGCCATACTTCCTCACGATCTTCGGGCTCAAGCCCTCCAAGAATTACGACCAAACCCTTCCAACCCTGATTGATACAATCCAAAACAGGGCGCATATCGATTTCACTCTTTGGGGCGACTATTGAGCCCAAACGAATCTTGGACGATCTCTCCTCACAACCACCCTTTCCGTCCACGTCCAGCTCATCCAGGCAGAGATTGATTTGCCATGGAGCCAAACCAGTCCATCCGTCAAAAAGAGTGATCTCATCTCTCCAGTCAAAATCCTCGCAAGCCTCGACATATTTCCCGAACAACCCTGTCTGATCAATCGCCTGAGGGGCACCAGTGCCTCTGAAATGCATTGGGCGATCTGCGGAAATGACAACCAGCGGACGACGCTGGTAATGTGCCTCTATGACGGCGGGCAATAGTTCTGCAACAGCCGTTCCCGAGGTGGTGATCACAGCACATGCCGAGCCTGTCTGCATCGTCCTGCCGAGGGCAAAAAAAGCAGCTGCCCGCTCCTCAAAATGAGAAAACAAGGTAATCGGGCCAAATTCCCCTGAGTCCTGATGATCGGCCAGTGCTACAACTAGTGCCAAATTCCGGGCACCGGCACAAACCACATACTCCTCTATACCGGCGGCCACACAGGCCCCAACAATATCACTAACCCATCCCTTGGCAGACACTTTCTAAAAATTCATATCCAGGTGTCAGAGCGAGGCAATGGTCTAATGATCGACACAGCCACTGTCGGTCGGGGCATCCGCTGCATCATCGATATGCTCTACGAGCTTGTGTTCTAGTAAGTATGCTTCGACCTCATCGCCTGAGACATCTGCAAGCATTTCACCATCAATGACCACGCAGGGGCTGAGCTGCTGGCCACTTTTCTGTTCCATCTCCCAGCGAAAGGCTGGGTTTTTGATGATGTCCTTCTCCTCAAAGTCGAGATCGTATTTACGCATGATCGCGCGCACACCCTCACTCCAGCCGCAATAGGTCTTTAAATAACAAACGATTTCCTTCGGTGATGTTGTCATGCTCAAATCTTGTGATATGGCAGAAACTGACCATAATATCACTACTTTGCAACCCGAATCATCACCACCTACGATAAGCGCAGATGGCCGCTGCCTAAAGGCAGACGAAAAAATTCGCCGGCTTGCAGAGCATGATTCTCTGGAGCAACTCGAGATCATCATCGATGCCAATGAGCTGCTCGGCGGAAAAAATCCAACTTTACTGGGGGAGGATGACTCATCCCACCTACCTCGTTCCATCGAATTCATCCTGGAACATTTTGAGCCAAGGCCGGACGGCACCTGTCTGGCTCGCTACAGAAGGCAGCACTGAGCCCTCCGGCTGCAACAACTCCAATCTTCAACACCGCCCATGCCCTCAGCCAACTCGAAACCTGGTGATGGAACTGCCATTATTGGCGCCGGCATTACCGGGCTTTGCGTGGCCCATGCCCTGTATCAGGCATCGGGCAACAAGCAGGGTTTCGACCTCATTGATTCATCCAAGCGGGTTGGAGGGGCGATCCAAAGCACGCTGGGCAATGGCTATCTTGCCGAGCACGGACCCAATAGCATTCTCCTCAAGGACAAGCGCGTTGCGACACTACTCGATCAAATCGGGCTCACTAATGAGGGGCATGACCGCGAGCTCGTGCAAGCAAGACCAGGGGCAAAGAAACGCTACATTGTCCAAGACAGCCAGCTTGTCGCCATGCCCGGATCTCCCTTGGCTCTCATCAACTCTCCCTTGCTCTCATGCAAAGGCAAGCTCAGGCTCCTGATCGAGCCGTTCATTGGACGCTCCAAACCGGGAGAAACTCAACAAAGCAAGGAGAGCTTTGCCCAGTTTGTGCGCCGCCGGCTTGGCCCTGAAGTATTGGACAGCGCGGCCGGTCCTTTCGTCAGCGGCATCTATGCCGGCAATCCTGAATCACTCTCCGTCAGCCACGCCTTTCCCAGGCTCTGGGCAATGGAACAACAGTATGGCTCAGTCATTCTTGCTGGCTTGGCTCAACAATTGCGTCTCACTCAAAACCCAAATCAGATCTGCCCATCCCGGATTATCTCGTTTCGATCCGGCATGCAGGCCCTCCCCAAGGCTATTGCTGAGAAGCTACCCCCTGATTGCATACACCTGGAAAGCGAGGTCACATCCATTCAACAAAATGATGGACTCTGGCATATCACATGGTCAGACAAGGACGGACAAAAACATCAAAAACAGTATGCCCAGCTCGTCATCACCGTTCCTCCACACTGCCTGAGTAGCTTACCATTACCAGATTCTCTGAGCCAATGTCTGCAGCCCGTGTTTGATATCGAGTCCCCTCCCGTTACGAGTCTGGTTCTTGGTTTTAAGCGCGAGGATGTTGCCCACCCCCTGGATGGTTTTGGAATGCTCATCAAGCAGGCTGAGAAGAGTCCGCTGCTCGGGGTGATTTTCTCATCCAGTATGTTTGATGGACGCGCTCCGGATGGTCACGTGACACTCACTTGCATGATGGGAGGCTCCATATACCCTGAGCACACAGGCAATGATGATCAGGTCGTTCTGGATGAACTGCAGCGTTTACTTGGCGTGGCCGGCCAGCCCACCTTCCGGCACCAGACTTCCTGGCCACATGCCATCCCCCAATACGCACTCGACTACCAAGAAAAACTCGATGCCATGGAACATTGCGAAAAATCCCACCCCGGTCTACACCTCGCGGGCAATTACCGGAACGGCATTTCTGTGGTGGATTGCATTCTCAACGGGTTGCAACTGGGCAAACAGCTCACAAGCCATTAGGGCAACAACAAGCAAACCACATTACCATGTCCACCATTGCACAACTTCTACGTGACAACATCCGCGATGTCCCCGACTTCCCCAAGCCGGGCATTCTCTTCAAGGATATCTCCACGATCCTTTCACACCCGGACCTGCTGCGCCACTCCGTCAATGAGCTCACTGCCACGGCAGGTGGCGAAAAAATCGACAAGGTGGTGGGTATTGACGCCCGCGGATTCATCTTTGCCGCACCAGTCGCTCTCAATCTGGATGCCGGCTTTGTCCCTGTGCGAAAAAAAGGCAAGCTCCCCTGGCAAACACACTCCATGGCCTACTCCCTCGAATACGGTGAAAATGTCGTCGAGATTCACCAGGACGCCATTTTGCCCGGTGAACGTGTCCTGCTGGTTGACGACCTCCTCGCTACGGGCGGTACTGCAGCTGCCGCCATCAAGCTCATCGAGCAGCTCGACGCCAAACTCGTCGCAGCTTCTTTTCTCATTGAATTGAGTGGACTCAATGGGCGTGAATTGCTGGGTGACACAATAGTCAACGCAGTGGTGACTTACTAGATAGAGCTTCACAGCCCAGTTACCACAGCTTGCTCTTCGGGTTATCCTGATCTATTGAAGCCGCTATTGCGCAGACACCATAGAATAGCGCCCAACAGCACCTCCTGCCGTCTCTGTCTGCCCGGCCACAATGCCTTGCTTCTGCAGTATGACTCCCCTCAGATAGGTGATAGACTCTGTTACTTCACCGCTCTCGACTGGCACGACTAAATCTCCAAGGAATCGTCCCGTTATG
>CAYXEC010000061.1:5670-13353 GCA_964463855.1 uncultured Verrucomicrobiales bacterium
GGTTGATATTTCTCCACCAGGTAGCCATGTGAGCATGTAACGAAGACCAGAGAAATTACCGCCATCATGCACGGCCAATGCGTTACCTTCTCCAATGACGAAATTATTCAAAGGTAATGAATCGAACAATGGCTTCTTGTATTTTGAGCCTTCTGCCCATAGAAGCTTATTAACTCGATCTTTATAGTAGCTAGAGGCAGACGGCCTGCGATAATAGCGGATCCGTCCATTGATATCTGTCTCTTCCTTGTCTCTGAACAGCAAATTTCCCAATAGCACTTCGCAACGCCCTTGTGGCTGGGTATAAAATGCTGTTAGATTACCCTCTATTACTGGGTTTGAAAAACTAAATCTGGCTCCTGAGCTTGAGTAACCAACGAGCTTTACATTACCTGCAGGGGAAATGTTACCGGTGGCAATCCCATCACCAGCAGGCACAAGATTGTCCGTAGTAGACAGTGAAGGAATGCACATAGTGTAACGACCCCTTATCCATGATGGAGCGGGACTCTTCAGATCGTATCTTGCTTGCCGAAGCTCAAAGTGGTAACGAGGCACATCTTCTGTGAGCCGCTGAAATTGCCCCAAAATTCTGTAACGCCCCTTACTACCAGGGACGATCTCAAAAACAACAGCAGACATTTTACCTAACACATCCTTCATTTCTATAAACACAGAATAATCGGGCTGAACCACTCCTTTCAAAAATCTTTTAGAACGATTAAATCCTTCAAGTGTTCCACTGTAATTACCGTCTGCAGCAAGCATAATGCTCAAGCGACCCATTGGTTTGTTTTTGTTGTCTTTTACCAGCCCATAATAACTCCCCGCCGCTTCAGGATCGAGATCGATGATCTTCACTTGGAATGCTGTCTCCAAACTATAGTCCTCGCTATTCGTATTTGCGTCTCCCCCGACGCTTACATAATAAGTGCCCGCGGGAAGGTCCGTGATAATATCAAAGCCGCCTTCAACAGCTTGGCCTGATGCCACCTGGGCACCCTGGCTGTCGTAGAGGGCGAGTTGCACATTGAAGCTTCCAACCACGCGGATAGACAAACTGCCATCGTCACTGAGCTGCACACGGAAAAAGTCCACGTCGTCACCATCGGCAATAATTCCTGAAGTTGATGAATTTTCCAGAATAGTGCTCGCATACTCCCTCGAGTTGCCGTGATCATCCAATGTGGAGTCAATCTTCACTGTGGTGAAGGCTGCCTGTTGGGAATCTCCGCCGATAGAAGAAAAGTCCGAGGTGTTTTTGTCATCGAGACCAATGATCAAATCCCCGCTGCCTGCAGAGAGAAACACCTCCCACGAATTACCGGTTGGCCCTGAGTTGTCGAAGACCGTGCCAGAGTCCCAAACAAGAAACTCGCTCGAGCTCCCCAGACTCTCACCATTGCCAATCACCACGTAAATACTGGACCCGAGGAAGGAGTTGTTGCCATCATAAAGCTCACTGGGATTACCTGAGGCATTCCCCTGAAAGGCCCCATCTTCAAGAGCGTTGAAGTTAACCCGACTGCCGAACTGATGGAATGCTGCTTCCAATGCCTCCGCGTTGGCCAAGGCTGCTATCTGCTCACGGCTGAGATTGAATGTACCGATGGCAATGTAGCCCGTTCCCTTCAGAATGGGAGAACCGGTCGTATCTGAATAGACCACACTTGAATCCTCTCCACTGCTCCCTTGCATATTTGAGAAGCTAGTTGTTATATCAGGACTGATATTGGCACCAAAGCCTTGCGATGAAAGCACCAGCAGAGCTAGTAAGGGGAACAGTAAATTTCTGGGTTTCATGGGTGTCTGATCTTATCTGCGATGGTGCCAAGTATTGGAGAGGCGTATTTTCTGTGATGATTAGAGATTACCGTAGCTTGCTGGTGGGGTAAGTGTTGCGTTCTCGTCACCTCCGAGACGCTCGATAATAATACCGCTGGTCAGTGGTGTTGACGCCGCATCTTGACCTGCCTCATTTTTCCAACCATCCGGACTCAAGTAGTATTTCCGGTAATTACCCTCCCCATCTGGCATCCAGACAACGTCGGACTGACCTATTTCCGGTGCGCTGGTCAGTTGCGTCTCAAGACCGGAATTCGCCAGAGTGGAGCCCACGGGAAAGGTGGCAGATACAAAATTAAACTTACCCCCCAGGAGTGCCAGGGCAATTGCCTCCGTCTTCACCACACCCGAGACAGTCAAGGTCTTGTCCTGTGTCGACCTGCTTTGAATAATGATAGCGTCCGTGTAGATAATGGGCTGATTGCCTGCGTCTGCCCCCTGGCTATCCTTCCAGCCGGCCACGCCACCCCCAAAGCCTCCTCCGGGGGAATAGTAAAATTTATCAAAGGAGCTGCCATTATGCAGCCACACGACATCAGCACTGGCCATATTAGTCCCGGATGTTAAGCCCGCACTGTTGGCTGCTCCGAAGATGTCGGAGAGTGTTTTCGGCGCCCGGATCTTGTATTTCGCTCCACTTGCAAGACCATCGACGCCCAGGTTGTCCGGTGTGGTGAGGGCATTGCCACTCCAGGCGCCAATCACCTGAATGATCCCATTCAAGGAGGGGTCTGCCTCGTTGGATATAATTTCCAGAATATAGAGGCGCCCACTCGTGAGAACTGCATCAAAGTCAATATCGTTGTCGCCAAGCTGGGTCCCGTCGACTGAATCCAGACTACCGGAAGACACAACCGGCTCGTGGAGAGTCAGGCCAATCAAATTGAGCTGGCCTGCCCTCAGGGTGTGGGTCACAAAACCTGCGGGCTTGGAGTAAGCCGTGGATTGGGCAGAAGCCGGGAACGCAGCAAACATGCTGCATACAATGATCAAATGAAGTTGTAATGGTCTCATGGGGTGTTCTTTTGCAGTATTGTCGACCAGGGTGAATTTAAATATAAATTGCGGACGGTAGCGGAATACCCCCAAAAACAATAAATTAACAGATGAATTCTATATGAAATAAGCGTCTGATGCAACGATTAAGTGAAAAATCCGATAAAATAAGATGCCCCTTAAGATCATATACTATGAAATTTCAATATGAATGAAGCAATCCGATTACGCGCCGCAAGTCACCAAATGCCCCAGGATTAGTTTCTGACTCATAAAAAAGCCCAGAGCACAGGCTCTGGGCTGGGAAAGAGATGGTGCGCAATACTGGATTTGAACCAGTGACCTCTGCCATGTCAAGGCATTGCTCTACCACTGAGCTAATCGCGCATATTGGGCCGAATAAGAAACCGGAGACCTTATTGGGCGGGCGCAACCTAGGCTGACAGCCCAGTGGAGGCAAGTATTTTTTTAGTCGCAAAGCGGCTTACCGCCTTACAGGTATGCCCTGTTGGGCAAACACCTCCTTGGCCTCCTGCACGGTGTGTTCGCCAAAGTGAAAAATGCTGGCTGCCAACACCGCATCCGCCTTGCCTTCTTTGAGCACATCCACCATGTGCTGGAGATTTCCTGCTCCTCCAGAGGCGATTACAGGAATGCCCACTGCCTCACTGACTGCCCGCGTGAGCTCGATATCGTAACCTGATTTCGTACCATCGGAGTCCATGCTCGTGAGCAAAATCTCTCCCGCTCCTCGCTGGCAAACTTCCTTCGCCCACTCGACGGCATCGAGCCCAACCGGGGTGCGTCCCCCATGCGTATAGACACCCCACTTGCCGGGGGCCTCACGTTTTGCATCAATGGCCACCACAATACACTGGTTACCAAAAGCAGTAGCTCCCTCGTTGATGAGCTCAGGACGATTCACTGCAGCGGTGTTAATGCCCACCTTGTCCGCGCCCGCCATGAGCATCTCACGCATATCATCAACAGTACGGATCCCGCCTCCAACGGTGAGTGGTATGAAGCATTTTTCAGCGGTGCGCCGGACAACCTCAACCATGGTTTTGCGTTCATCCGATGAAGCGGTGATATCAAGGAAAACCAGCTCGTCGGCCTCCTGATCATTGTAAGCAATCGCGCACTCAACCGGATCTCCCGCATCGCGGAGGTCGACAAAGTTAGTTCCCTTGACCACGCGGCCATCAGTTACGTCCAGACAAGGAATAATTCGTTTAGCGAGCATCTGGGTTTCTTCTAGCCTGCAGTTCTGCAATTTCAACTCTCTAATGCTGCGACATACTAACAAGCATCAGGATGTCGCCATGGAGAAGTAGAGAACACCTGCAGTGGCAACAGCAAAGCAGTAATAGGCAAAATACTCCAGCTTATCGCGTCTGACAGCCCCCATTACCAAATAAATGGCCCCCAACCCAACCAAAGCTGCTGCAATTGCTCCAGCCAGATAAGGCCCGCTAAAGCAGGATTTCAAAGCATCGGAGAATGAGCCGGTTTGCTCGATGCGGTCTTTCATCGTAAGCACAAAACCTCCGGCGATTGCCGGAATGGACATTAGAAAGGAAAATTCCGCAGCCTTTTCGGCCTTGGCACCACTCAACATGCCGGCGACGATGGTCGATCCTGAGCGGGAAATCCCCGGCAAGATGGCCAGAGCCTGCCCCATGCCCATGATCCATGCTGACTTACCTCCCACACTGCCTCCACCCTTTTTCACAAAGCGCGGAACAAAGAGAAGAATTCCTGTGACGAAAAGCAGTGCCGAGACCATTACAGGCCTTCCGGGAACAGCATCGAAGAAATCCTTGAACAACAGCGCCGCGATTACCGCCGGGATGGTCGCCATGGCCAGGAACATGATCTTCTTACGCTCATCGATCATCCGCTTGTCGAAAAGCGACTGAACGAGCTTCCACAAGGACCTGCGAAAAAACAACACTACACTGGCAAGTGTGCCGACATGCAAAATAACCTCAAAGCCGAGGTCAGGCTGGTGTGAAGATCCTACTTCCCGAATACCGAGCAGGTATTGGGTCAGGACAATATGGCCTGATGATGAGATCGGCAGAAACTCGGAGAGACCCTGGACTATGCCAACTATAATCGCTTTCCAAATTTCCATGACTTAGAGCTGTCTCCCCCTAGGGAAACCACAAAGAAGTTACTCACTACCACAGCCACGGGCAAGCCCATTCATTACACAGTCACAAGCAGCCATTCATATGAGCTGGTCTGAGATTTCGGATTTCCATCTTGTGAAATCAAGCCCCGGCATTAACCATGCCATTGATGCGCATTCCACTCGTCATCATGGTTTGCCTGCCCTTCTGTTGTCATGCAGCTCAACCGCTGCCGCTGAGCACCACCTTCAAGGGGCAGGCCAAGTTCGAGACGATCGCCCACAAGGCCCTTGCTCAGCGGTGGGCAGAGCTCCCCATGGGTGAGCGCATGGTCAAGATAGCCATGGAACTCGAAGGGATCCCTTACGTGCCATACACACTTGAAATCGATGATCGTATCGAGGGCCCATCGGCAAACTTCCTTGGCATGGACTGCTGGACGTTTTTTGAAATCTGCCTGGGGTTTAGCAGGATGCTCAACACTCCAAAGGACAGCTACCGAGCTCAGGACTTACTCAACCAAATCGAGTGGACACGATACCGCCACGGCAAATGCCGGGGCGACTATCTTGACCGCATCCACTACCTTGCAGAGTGGTATGTCGATAACCACAAGCGCGGCAACATCGTGGACCTCACCAGATCATTTCCCAATACACGCATCTACAATCGCTGCCAGGAGATGTCGATTCTCTGGGAAAGCTACCGCTATCTCAAAAACAACCCCCAACTGAGAAAAAAAATGGCCCGCCAAGAGGCCCGACTCTCCCGGATGCCTGTTTACATGATTCCCAAGCACCAGGTTACGGGCATCGAACACCGCCTTCAAAATGGCGACATCATCGGTATCGCCAGAACCGACGACGGCAGTTATTGCTCGCATGTGGGCATCATTGTCAAAGATCAGGCGGGTCGGCCCCGCTTCATGCACGCCTCCACAACGCATAAAAAAATCATTGTAGACAATACTATTTCGGGATATCTTGGCGAGCATCGCAAGCACGCTGGCATTCTTGTTGCGCGCCCCCGGTAACCCCCATACCCCTATGAAACTGGTGCTATACATAGTAGCATTCATTCTTTCTGCGGCACCCCATATTTGGGCTGCACTCGCGCTGCAGAGTTATGATGCAGCGAGCCACCATCGCTTTGCTAACGATCCGTCATTCATCGGTGCTGATTACGATTGGTCAGGGGTGGCCTACAATGGGGATTGGTTTACAAGAATATCGGATACGTATTATGTCACCGCTTGGCACGCAAGAGCTGTGGGGGCGGCCACCTTCTATGAAACAAATGACCCTACAGGGCAAACGGTAACCGTAGGTTGGGATAGCCTGACACGCATAGGCACCACCGACATTGCCATTGGCCGCTTCAGCTCCTCACCGGGCTCATCCATCGCCATTTATGGTATTGCGGACGAGGCAACCACCCAGGCAATGTTCGCCGCCTCCTCCTATTACGAGGCGGAAGCCTTTGTAGTGGGCCTCGACGGAACCGGTGGCAATACCACTACCAACTTTCGCGTTGGGCGTAACGAACTGGATGGTTTCTACGACAACGTGCAGCTTGGAACAGGCAGCAACTTCACGGACATGATCGCCTTTGATGATGACCGAAACACAGCTCAAAGCCTTGGTTCCGACGAAGCCTATCTACAAAGTGGTGATTCAGGAGGTCCTCTTTTTATTACCGTGGGTTCTGAGCTTGTGCTTGTGGGCATACATGCAGGCATAGCTCCGGGTATTTCCGTCAGCAGCTTTCTGCCCAACTACATCGATGAAATATCGGCCATTGTCCAAGCCGGCGGTGAATCACTCACCCTGATCAGCCCGGTGCCCGAGCCATCAAGTGCCCTCATGCTCATTCTGGGCAGCTTCTCTCTGCTTAGCATACGCCGCAGAGCCTACCAGCCTCCTTGCGGGCAGTAGCATCAGCAGCCAAAAGCACATCAAGATCCGAAGCCTGCTCCACTTGATGGCTATCCATGACCTGCTGCACCGTCTTCCAAATTTCAGTGAAGCCAATTCTTCCATCACAGAAGGCATCCACCGCCACCTCATTCGCTGCATTGTAAACCGCCGGCAAGGTTCCTCCCCGTTCCCCTGCTCTGCGCGCCAGGTTGAGCGCAGGAAAATCCTCGTATCGGGGCGCCTCAAAATCAAGCCTCGCCAGTTGAGCAAAATCAAGGGGCTGCAAGCTTCCCGAGACGCGCTCTGGCCAGGTAATGGCATACTGGATTGGGAAACACATATCCGTGTGGCTCATCTGGGCAATCACACTACCATCCACATACTCAACCATGGAGTGCACGATACTCTGTGGATGCACAATCACATCAATACGGTCCATACCAATTCCAAAAAGCCAGCGGGCCTCGATCATTTCCAAGCCCTTGTTAAACAAGGTCGCTGAATCAATGGTAATCTTACGTCCCATATCCCATGTCGGATGCTTGAGAGCCTGCTCCACAGTGACATTGTTGAGCTCCTCGGCTGCCGTCTGGCGAAACGGTCCCCCCGAGGCTGTCAAAATCAAGCGGGAAACCTCCTTCTCACCGCCGCGGTGACCATCCAGACACTGGAAAATTGCATTATGCTCACTGTCTACGGGAAGAACGTTCACACCACGCTTCCTCGCTGCATCCATGACTAGCTCACCAGCCATAACCAGAATCTCCTTGCTTGCCACCGCCAGGTCTTTG
>CAYXEC010000062.1:0-2814 GCA_964463855.1 uncultured Verrucomicrobiales bacterium
AGAATTGTTCAAGTCCTCGCAGGCAGTCTGCATTTCGATACTCAGGTTCAAATATCAATTCCCCCCATGCTTCATCGACGAGGCCTGGCTGCCGGGGAACGCCGAACTTTTCGGGGTAGCAGGTTCTTACATGGGCAATGATATTGAACTTGATGTCTTGCATCCTTACCCCTTGATTGTGCGGTTAATGGGCATGGGTATCGCAACCAGCTCCCCAACCAAAGCCAAACTGTAACCAGATACTGTGGTCATCACCGCGTTCTTCACTATCATCGTAATTGTACTGAAGCCGCAAGAACGCCTCAACACCCCCATCAAGGGGAAAGTAATGACACAGGCTTGGAGAGAGCCGGTGCCGCTGAGGAAGTTCGGGATCTTCCACCCCCTCGAGATAGTCATAGCGCAAGCCGACTTCCCATGCATGATTCAGCTGGTAATGAGCGGCAGAGGTGAAAGCCAATTCCTCAAAAGAGCCCTCCTCGGCATCCACCTCACGTATCATGAGCTCATTGCGCCAGTCTAACTTCTTGCCAGCATCTTCATTCTGCAGCCAGGTGTAGGCGAGGTCGAGACCATAGAGCTGGGCACTTTCATTCATGAAGTTTTTACCCTGGAGGTAGCTCGCACCCACTACATAAAGCGACTTGTCACTTGACCAGAAACGGGTTTCGTAGCGGGCGGCGAAAATGTTGCTGTCCCAGAGTGCCTCTTCTGCTTCCTCGCCATGATCTTCGTCGCCTTCGTGCTCCTCCTCTTCCTCGTGATCGTGCTCAAGCGCATTACCAAAAGAGAGCGTAAGGCGGTCATCCCACTGCGTGGGAACCATCCATGTGAGTTCGACACCTTCGGTAATAAGCCCATCGTCGCCGAGAAAACGCACGTTGCCCAGGTCCGCATCCACGAACTTCCAGCCGTGGTTGTGAATGGTATTCTGACTTCCTGCCGAAGTAAGGAACTGGCCCGCTTTAATGGAGAAACCACCCGGAAGGTTGGTGAATTCGGCGTACAACTCCTCAATTTCTGCATCCCAGTGATCTTCGTCATTCCAGGAGACAATACCCTCTGTAAATCCGCCTATGTGATCCCCGTAGCGAAGATCGGCACCGAGCGAGAGAGCGGGAACGCTGAACCCGTTATAGATGGGGTCGTGTGCACCGTGGGCAAGACCGGAGTCCTCAAGATCAGTGTCACCTACTACAGCCCTAAGATGGGCATAAGGCGCGAACACTACGGATGGTGTGTCGTGGTGGCTGTGGTTGTGGCAGCTCTGAGCACTGGCATGATTCGTTTTGTCTAAGGAGCTGTCAGCCAGAGACAGGGTGGCGAGAAGGCAGGGGGCGAGTATTGTCGAGTATGTGATTTTTGTGGGGTGCATAATGATTTTGATGTCAGTAGCTAGTGTGTTTCTTTATTGCGTGTATTTTGGATTTGGCTTGAGGAAAATGGCAAGATGGCGGCGAAGGCCATAACGTGCACTTAAGAGGCATGCGATGATGAACAGTATTCCCTGCACGATGACGATGGTGGGTCCGGTGGGCGTCTGGGCGGGGACAGAGAGCAATACGCCAGCGGCGGCGCCCGCAGCGCCTATGATGCCACCCCCCCAGAACAAGAGGGTGGTTTTGTTGGTGAAGAGAGAGACAATGGCAGCAGGGGCCACGAGTAAGCCGATGGAGAGCACACTGCCCAGCACTTGAAAACTGGCAACAAGGGCAAAGATGAGCATGCCGAAAAGCAGATATTGCATGGTTCTCACTGGCACACCCTGGGCTGCAGCCACGTGTGGCTCAAACAGGGTGATCAGCAGAGGGCGCATGAACAAAGTGGAGAGGGTAAGGGTGGCTGTAGCTATGCCCAGGAACACCCAGAGATCGCTGTCACTTACCGCAAGAATATTCCCAAAGAGCCAGTCTTCAAGCTCAGCCGCAGTTCCAATATGACGTTGAATAATCACGCCTGCCGCAAAGGCGGTGGTGAAGAAAATGGCCAGGGCGGTTCCCTGCGGAATCCTGCTACGCCTGGCCACCGCTACGGAGCCGAGTCCCACGATGAGAGCGGCGATCATGGCGCCAATGAAAGCCCCCCACTGGGTAAGCACTCCAGTGATCAACACGACCGCGGCAATGCCTGGCAGCATCGTGTGTGAGATGGCACCCATGGACAATGCACTGCGCCTCAACAAGACAAAACCGCTGAAGAAACCATTGGTAAAGCCAATCACGACCGCGGCCAATAAGGCGCGCTGAAAGAACGGGGTGTCCAGTGTTTCCAGGATGGTGGTCATGAATTTAATGTGCGAGAGTTATTGACGGGTCACTTGGGCGTGGAGCATAGGCAATCTTCAGGTTTGCTTCATCAAGTGCCTGTCTGGCGGGCCCAAAGGCGATTACCTCACGGTGAATGAGAAGAGCATCGTCAAAGATGGTGGCCGCGGTGTTCAGGTCATGATGGGACGCGATGACGAGCCTGCCTTCAAGAGTGATTCCACGCAAGAGCTCGGCGAGCTGAGCTGAGTGATCACGGTCAAGGCCGGCAAAGGGCTCATCCAACAACAAAACATGGGCTTCTTGCGCGAGGGATCTCGCCAGGAAGGCGCGTTGTTGTTGCCCGCCGGAGAGCTCCCGGATCTGGCGGTGCTGGAGATCCTCAAGGTGCATTAACGCCATGGCTTGCTTGACGATATCCTCGTCGTGATCAGAGTACTTCCTCCAAGGCCCCAGGTGGGGATAGCGTCCCATTTCCACCATGCCGCGCACCGTGATGGGGAAGTCCCAGTTGACCTCCTCAATCTGGGGAAGATAGGCGAACTCACGG
>CAYXEC010000062.1:2824-13092 GCA_964463855.1 uncultured Verrucomicrobiales bacterium
CTCTGTTGTGTGATAACTGACACTTACACCGTCCAGCACCAGCTCATGGTGATGGTGATGGTGGTGAGGGCAGTCGTGCCCGGCATCGTGGTGACAATCAGTCATGGGTATTAATGGTCAGGACATCTGCCAGGGTGTCATCATGGGTGACGAAATGCGTGATGTTGTCTTCCTTGTTATTTTGGCGTGTTGTAGTGCGTGTAAAGTAGCAAGAGCCGGCACCTTCGGGTGCAGCTTCCCAGATAATATCAAGGGGGAGCTCAAGGGTCTGGCCAGTCGGCAGATCCAATGTAAATTGAAGGGAATTCTGCTCTGGGCGGATATCGACATCATGGCTTTCAATGACAACACGTTGCGGGCGGTGAGAGAACAACATATGCACATGAACCCGAACGTGAGCGTATGCCGCCTCTTCGCTATCCTGTGGTGAAATCACAGAGGACGTGGCCGTGCGATGTTGATTTTTGGTTAGCATGGTCACCGCGCCAGCCATCACGGCTAATACACAGAGTACAATAAGCAGGTTTTTAATAGGGGAACGGGGCATGAGCAATCAGGGCCGAAGTGCGCTAACAATAGCGTGGACATTGTGTTTCATCATCGCAATATAGGATGCGCTTCCGTCAGCGATGAGTGTAGCTCCCACCTTGATGCCGGTTTCCCGGGCGAGTGTTTGCAAGGCTTTGGGATTGGCTCGCTGCTCCGGAAAGATCGCTTTGATCTTTTCCTGACGAATCGTGGAGATGATGCCGGCGAGTTTATTCGTCGAGGGTTGGTTGGCTTTGTTGAGGCCTTTGATAGAAAAAGACTGGAAGCCGTATTCGTCACAAAAATAGCCGAAGGAGTCGTGTGCTGTGACCAGTTTGCGTTGCTGCGCAGGAACGGCAAGCAATTCCCTTTTGATCCATGAATGTAGCTTGGCGAGATCAGCTTGGTAACGAGTTGCATTGGCCCGGTAATAGGCAGCACGGACCGGGTCGACCCCGGCAAAGCAATCAGCAACGATGTCACAAGCACGCTGCATGTTTTGGACGCGGTGCCACCAATGTGGATCGATGTGTACCTTGTGGGCATGGGTGGATGCATGCTGGTGCTCGTGCTCTGAGTGGTCACAGAGCTCGTGGGTTTCGCGAACTGGAAGCGTTTTTCCAACTTCCATCAGTATCGCGGACTTGCCCAGGGTGCTGCGCAATTTTTCCAGATAGATCTCCAGAGCCATGCCGCTTGCGAGGTAGATTTTTGCATCACGTGCCTGATGTAAAACGGATGCGGGCGGGTTGAAATGATGGGGGTCATCGACAGGGCGCATCAGGGAAATGACTTCCACATGCTCACCGCCGACATTGCGCGCGAGATCAGCCATGAGCGGGTGTAAGCAAACGACCTTCATCTGCGCCACAGCGGATGAAAACAATAGAACATGCAACAGAACACCAAGACCGCAAAGCCTCATGGGCTGGAAAATAGAAGCGCGACAACACTAATGCAAGTATTTTGCGTTATTATTTTCCTCCGATTTGCAGTTTGTGTATTGGCATTTTATGTGGGATGTCTAAAAGCATAGCCATGGTGACCCGTTTTGCTCCATCTCCAACCGGGCATCTGCACCTTGGACACGCTTATGCGGCCCTCTTTGCCTATGAATTGGCGATGGATAACGGGGGCAGGTTTTTGTTGCGCTTTGAGGACATCGATACCACGCGGGTTAGGGATCAATACTATTTGGCCATCGAGCAGGATCTGGCGTGGATTGGCATTCATTGGGACGGCACCCCCATCAGGCAAAAGGACCGTCTCGACGCCTACGCCACCTCTCTGGAAAAACTCAAGGCGCTCAATGTGGTCTATCCATGTTTTTGCACCCGGCGCGAAATTCAGCGTGAAATCGACAACATGGCGCATGCCCCGCACGGTCCTGACGGGGAGACCATGTATCCGGGTACCTGCCGGGCACTCGGCCTGGCAGAGCGCGAGGATCGCATCGCCCGGGGTGAAGCGCATTGCTGGAGGCTTGACGCCCATTGCGCTGAGGCCCTGACGGGGCCACTCATGTTTGAGGACAAAATCAAGGGCCTGACCCGGGTTGATCCTCATCTCCTTGGCGATGTGGTTCTGGCACGCAAGGATATTGCCACTTCCTATCATTTGGCGGTGGTCACCGATGACTACTTCCAACACGTGACAGATGTTACCCGCGGTGAGGACCTCTTGCCCTCCACTCATGTGCACCGCTTGCTGCAAAGCATGCTTGGCATGCCAGCACCCATTTATCATCACCACCGGCTCATTGTGGATGAGTCAGGCCAGCGCTTGGCGAAGCGGGACGAGTCCCTGAGTCTTGCGGCACTGCGCGAGCATGGCAAGAGAAGCGAGGATGTTTTGGCGATGCTCTGTCCATGATTTGGCCGGAGAAAGCACCTCGCTACAACGCATCTGCCTGAGTATTCTTATCCGCGCCGCGAGTTGCGAGGAAGGTCAGGATTTGGCTTTGGTCATCGCACGCAACACGGGGGTCAAAATCACCAATGACTTTCTCAATGGCAAAACCTGCATTCTGGAGAAGCTGCGTCATTTCCCCCTCACAGCACCAGGTGAGATGCTGGCGGCTGGTGCTTTGTTCCAGTAATCGGCCATGGCTATCGACAATTTCATAGCGGTGTTCTCTGCAAAGGCTCTGTGCCATGGGCTCGATCTGAAAGCGGGTATAACATCTCGCGAGGGCTCCCTCGGCAGTGGAGGTTTCATGATCTAAAAACCAGCAACCCTCCTCGAGCTCTCCCATCAGTTCGGCCCAGGGGATGAAAAGGGTCAGGTAAAGCCCGCCTCCCGCCTTCAGGTGAGCATGAATATTTTCCAATACAGGGGGGATCCTCTCTGGCTCGATGAGCTGAAGAGAGAAAGCGGGGATGGTGATGGCACTGTAGCTCGAGCCGGTATCAAAATCCTCCATGTTTGCATGATGCAACACAGGGGTATGTCCGCTGGAGCGTTGGCGGCAAAGCCGGAGCATATCCGGCGAGTTGTCGAGCCCCTCGATCGCGTGACCCTTGGTGAGGAGGGGCAGCAGTAGCCTGCCGGATCCACAGCCGAGCTCGAGAGCGGTCCCGGGGTGCTGAGCAAGAAAAGCTTCGATCAGGGGCAGCTCCTGGCTCTGCCCTTCCGAGGCCCAGAACAAGTCGTGCAGTCTGGCTTCGAGTTGTTCGTACATGGCATCAGGCATCCTCAGGCTTGATCATGGCGTAGAGAGTGGTCCCGGGACTTGGGGTTCGCATCTTGTCATGTGCCACCTCCAGACCCTTGTCCTCGGTCACCCGGAAAAGCAGGATATGATCCTCCCCGTAGATCTTGCGGAAATCCTCGAGGCTGAATTGCTCCGTGATGGTGGTCTTTTTAATCACTGCCCCATCAGCGGCAAAGCGCTCCAAGCGTCTGAATTGAGGGCGTGATGGAAAGCATACGCGACCGCGCATGTGGGAGGCTACTGCGGTGTGGTGATGGTAATCATCATCGACCGGCGCCACCTGCCAGACGTTTTCGCTGCCGAAAACGTGTACGAAGTGGTGCGCTGCCAGTGAGTTTACCTCGTCGTTGGGAGTGGTGGTAATGAGCTGGCCAAGGCCTGTAAGCTCGAGCTCATCCTCGACATACTCCGAGAGAATGTTGGCACGAACTGCGGGAAGCCCCTCGAGTCTGGCACGCGCGATATTGTTGTAATTGGTATCGAGAAGCAGCACATCATGGCCGTCATCCTTGAGCGCCTTGGCAGCGAGCCTCACCCACTGTCCGGCACCTGCGAAGAGCACGCCACGGGGGTTATGCGAGGCGAGCCCCAG
Source organism: uncultured Verrucomicrobiales bacterium (assembly GCA_964463855.1). Taxonomy (GTDB): domain Bacteria; phylum Verrucomicrobiota; class Verrucomicrobiia; order Verrucomicrobiales; family Akkermansiaceae; genus Oceaniferula. The sequence continues at coordinate 6,658 of CAYXEC010000062.1, forward strand.
GCGGCGCGCCAGAGGAGCCGAGAGCATGCCATAAAAGGCGACGGTTCCTACAATAATGACAAAGACAACAGCCACCATCTGATGTGATATTTGCTCAATTTCAGGACCAATACGCCCTTCTTCAACGGCATGGGAAAACTCGAGGGCAAAGACAGCTGTGACAGCAGCAGCGACTATGCCGCGCGGAGCCATCATGGAAAGGAACACCTGTTCCTTGAAGTTGATGTGGCGGGAGAACAGGTTGGCTCCAAAAACACTCAATGGACGCACCACAACAATCAACATGATCAGCAGACAGGTTCCGGGGATGAGTGCTTCTTTCAGCGCATCGAGGGCCACGCGGCCCGAGAGAACAATAAACAGCACGGAGATAATGAGCACGCGCAGGTTCTCCTTGAATTGCAAAATGTGTTTTACGGACACAGATTTCTGATTGGCCATGGCGATGCCCAGAACCGTGCAGGTCAGAAGGCCTGACTCAGCCTGGATGGCATTGGAGGCGGCAAATGCAGTGGCAGTTACTGCAAGCAGAAAAACGGAATGCAAGTAATCCGGTATCAGGTGTAGCTTTAGGAGAAGCTCAATGACTTTGGCAAGAATCAGGGCGAGGACAACACCCACCAGAAGAGTCAGGCCGATGGCGCGCAGGATTTCATCCTTGGCGGCATCGACATTGCCTGCGATAGCCACCTGGTAGACAAGAACAGCCAGGATGGCGCCAATGGGGTCAACGACAATCCCCTCCCACTTAACCACATTGCCTATTTTACGTGACGGCTTGATGTGACGCAGCAAGGGAGCGATGACCGTGGGCCCGGTCACCACCAGAATAGCACCCAGTAACGACGCCACTCTCCAGTCAAAGCCGAGCACGTAATGCATGGCGCCGTAGCTGAGGATGAAACTGATTACCACACCCAGTGTGCACAACCTGATGACGGGTGTACCGCTCTCCTTGAGGTCTGAAAATTTCAGGGTCAAGCCTCCTTCAAAGAGGATAATGGCAACACACAAACCCACCGCAGAGAGCAGGACATTGTCCCCCACCAGATAATCATCAATGGTGGCCCCGGCGAATTGTCCAAGGCCGAAGCCAAATGCCAGCAAGACGAGAATGGAGGGCAGCTTCCATTTCCAGGCAAGCCACTGTGCCGCAATGCCCAATGCCAATACGAGGGTGAAGTAAGTGAGCGGAGTCATCGAAAGATGGGCATTATTCAACAGCGAAAAATGTCCGGTGACCATTGTAATCCGAGGGAATTTTTATGCCCGTATGTTACGGAAAAATAATGGATGGCGACTTGACGTCAGAGGGTAATTTGACCAGTGTGCCTAATCACAATTTGTGTAGTTGGTCGTTATCACCCTTACCGCTGCTACTCCCCTCTGACCATCCAATTGAGACGATATCGTGTACTCCAACGAAGACTACCTCCTTGAACTGCTTACAGAAGCCGGCTTGATCACAGCCGAGGAGATTGAAGGTGTTCGCAGCGAGCTCGAGGACCGAGAAAGCGTGGTTGAGCGCTTCATTGCCAACAAGCGGCTCAATGAGGAGCAGGTGGCAAGGGTGTCAGCCCAGAGTGCGAGTATGCCGTTCATTGATTTGGAGCACACCCCGATTGCTCCGGATACATTCGAACAAATACCCGATGATATTGCCAGGCGCTTCCGCGCAGTTCCTGTTTTTGATGATGGAGCGACGCTCACCGTGGCGGTGGCAGACCCCCTGGACTTTGAAGTGCTTGACGGCCTTCCTCACATCATCAAAAGGGAGATCAACCCTGTTTGTGCCACGGCATCTGCTATCGATCTGACCATCAGGCAGAACTATGGCGGTGAAGTCATTGAGAAAGAGACCGAGGCAGAATTCACCGTGGTTATGGAGGATGGCGCGCAGAATGTCACTGAGGATGACGCTCCAATCATCAGGATGGTGTCCACCATGCTATTGGAGGCCTTCAAGCTTTCGGCGAGTGACATCCACATCGAGCCGATGGAGACATCCCTGCGCATAAGGTATCGCGTGGATGGCAAGCTCATCGAGGTGGACAGCCACCCCAAAAAGCTTCACCCGGCCATTGTCGCCCGCATCAAGGTGATGAGCAGTACGATGAGTATTGCTGAAAAGCGGCTGCCGCAGGACGGGCGCATACAGATCCGGGTCGCAGGCAAGGAAGTTGACCTGCGTGTGTCATCAGTACCAAGCAACCATGGAGAGAGTATTGTCATGCGTATTCTCGACAAGAGTGCACTTATGCTCGGCCTGCCTGAGCTTGGTCTGTTTTCAGACGATCAGGAAGAAGTCAATGAGCTCATCCGCATGCCGGATGGGATCATTCTGGTGACGGGACCTACCGGATCGGGGAAGACAACCACATTGTATGGATGCCTTAACACCATCAACAAACCCGACCGCAAAATTATTACCGTTGAAGATCCGGTGGAATACGAATTGCCGGGAATCAACCAAGTGATGGTGAAAACAGATATCGGCATGACCTTTGCAGCGGCCTTGCGCGCCATGATGCGCCAAGCACCCAATGTGATTATGTTGGGGGAGATTCGTGATGCGGAAACTGCAGGCATCGCCATCCAGGCGGCACTGACCGGACACCTTGTGTTTTCCACTCTCCATACCAACGATGCCCCCGGGTCTGTGGCCCGTCTCGCCGACATTGGCATCAAGCGCTTCCTCATTGCCTCTGCTGTCAGGGCCATTCTCGCGCAGCGTTTGGTGCGCAAGTTGTGCCCCAATTGCAAATTGCCCGCGACACTCACGGAACATGAGATGCGGACCCTCAACCTCGATGCCCGCCAGGTTGCGGAGAGTAATATCATGGGGCCCAAGGGTTGCGAGATGTGCCGTAATCTGGGTTACCGTGGGCGCATGGGCATCTTTGAACTTTTCAAAATTGACGATGAGGTTCGTCACCTCATCAACGAAAACCTTACCACACCGCAGCTGCGGCGCAGAGCTCGCGAGCTCGGCATGCGCACACTTCGAGAAGACGGTATTCGCAAGGTGCTCGCAGGCATCACGGCTCCCGAGGAGATACTCCGCGTGACCATGTCAGATTCAGATTAACTCGCTTCCATGGATAATACACAACTCCTCGATATATTCATCAACCGTGGATTGGTTGATCAGTATCTTGCTGATGACATCCTCATGGAGGTTGAAAACAGCGGCAAGGAGGTTCCGGAGATCCTCACTGATTACGAGGTGATCCAGAACAAGGAGGACGTATGGCCCATCGTCGCCAATGAACTGGGTGTCGGCATCATCAAGGACCTTGTGCATTTCAATCCTCCTCCCGAGTTGCTCGCCATGATTCCCGGAGGTATGGCGCGTCTTCATGGGGCCCTACCCGTCAACATTGACAATGAAGGCTTGACCGTGTGTCTGGTGGACCCCCTCAACCCGCAAGTCCTCGAGGACTTGCGATTTGCGCTCGGCAAGGAGATCATTCTAGCCATTGCGCCCAGTCACATTGTTGAGAAGAAAATCAACGAGTCTTATGGGGGCGAGGGTCAGGCGCTGGATGAAATTCTTAGCCAGCTCAAGTCGGGCAGCAGAGAAGGGGGAGAGGGAGGCCCTGGCAAGAACGTCGAAGCCGAGGCAAATTCAGCACCCATCATTCGTTACGTTGATTTGGTCCTTTACCAGGCAATCAACGAGGGCTCCTCGGACATTCACTTCGAGCCCTTTGAAAATGATTTCAAAATACGCTACCGCGTTGATGGGGCTCTCTATGAGATGGCCCCACCGCCGGCCCATCTCGCCTTGCCGATCATTTCGCGTCTAAAGGTGATGTCGAACATGAATATTGCCGAGAAGCGCATTCCGCAAGATGGCCGGATAGTCAAACACGTGGGTGACAAGCAGGTTGATATGCGGGTGTCCACCTTGCCCACCCAGCACGGTGAGAGCGTTGTGCTTCGGGTGCTTGACCGCAGTAATATCAATCTCAGCCTTGATATGCTCGGCATGCCCGGGGCCATTTTTGATTATATCAACAAGACGGTGCGCAAGCCGAATGGTATTTTTGTCTGCACAGGCCCCACGGGCGCGGGCAAAACCACGACTCTCTACGCGGCCTTGCGGGAAATCAACACTGTTGATTCGAAATTGCTCACTGCGGAAGACCCGGTGGAATACGATGTCGACGGGATTGTTCAAGTGCCCGTCTATGAGTCTATTGGCCTGACGTTTGCGAGAATTCTCCGCGCCTTTCTCCGGCAGGATCCGGATCGTATTCTGGTTGGCGAAATCCGTGATCTGGATACAGCGCAGATTGCCATTCAGGCATCCCTGACGGGGCACTTGGTTTTGAGCACTCTGCATACCAACGATGCTCCAGGAGCGGTAACCCGCCTCATTGACATGGGCGCCGAGCCGTTTTTGGTGGCGGCCTCTCTTGAGGGGGTGCTTGCCCAGCGACTTTTACGAACCATATGCAAGGATTGCCGTGCTTCCTATGAGCCCAATGAGGCTCTGCTCACCCAGTTGGGAGTCTCGTCGCATGAGTTGGGGGACAAGGAGTTTTACACAGGTCGCGGCTGTGATGTTTGTGATCAGACTGGCTACAAGGGTCGGCGCGGTCTCTTCGAGTTACTTGACATGTCGGACCCGATCCGCGAGCTGGTCACAGACCGGGCGCCCACAGTCGTCATCAAGCAGAAAGCGATCGAGTTGGGGATGAACACCCTCAGAGAAGACGGGCTGAGAAACATCTACGACGGAAACACCACGATTGAGGAGGTGCTTAAGTATACCTAAATGATGCGGGCCAACCAGACGCCAGCCAGGGTTTGCTTTCATCATGTTCAAGAGCGGGCACGAACTGCGGCCAGCGTGAAGTTTTCTATTTTCAAATGCCCCCGTATTTAGCACACTCTCCCGAGCGACTTATTTAAGCACAAGCAATCATGGCCAATTTCCTCTACCTAGCCCTCGACGCCAAAGGCGAACAAACCACTGGAAGCGTACAAGCAACCAGTGAGTCCGATGCGATCCAACAGCTCCGCTCCCAGGGGCTTTACCCTACCCAGGTTGTTCAGGAAGGAAAGGGAAGCCTTGCCGAGGGCGGGCGCGGCAAAGTGCGTGGCAAGAAGAAAGCCAGAGCTGCCACGGGTGGAAAAGTAAAGCCAGAGGTGTTGATGATCTTTACCCGTCAGCTGGCGACGCTGATCGAAGCCGGCCTTCCACTGTTGCGTGGACTTAATACCCTTGAAAAACAAGAGGCTGATCCCGCGATGAAAGCAACCATCGCGGCACTCTCTGATTCTGTGCAGTCTGGAGCGACCTTCTCAGAGAGTCTGGCCCAGCACCCGAAGATTTTCAACAAGCTCTTCGTCAACATGGTCAAGGCCGGTGAGCTTGGCGGTGTGATGGAAGTCGTACTTGTTCGTCTCGCAGAATATGCGGAGAAGGCACAGAAGCTAAAGAGCAAGCTGACCACGGCCATGGTTTACCCCACCATCGTGATGTTTATTGCCGTGGGCATTTTGATCTTCCTGCTTCTGGTGGTGGTGCCCAAGTTTAAGGAGATGATGGAGGATGTCGGGGAATTGCCACTCATTTCAAAAATTGTCTTTGGAGCTTCAGAGAACATGCTGGCGCGACCCTATGTGCTTCCCAATATCGTCTGGATCTTTATTGTGTTGGGTATTTTTCTCGTCATTTTCAAGGCCTGGGCCTCGACCAAGAAGGGCCGATTCATCGTCGATACCATGAAGATGAAGATTCCCGTGCTTGGTGACTTGACCAGCAAGAGCGCGATCTCGCGGTTCAGCCGAACCATGGGAACCCTGGTCACCTCAGGCGTGCCCATTTTGCAAGCCCTTACCATTACCCGTGACACGGCGGGCAATGTGGTCGTGTCCAAGGCGATTGACAGTGTTCATGATGCTGTCAAGGAGGGAGAATCCATAGTAACCCCCATGCAGGCCTGCGGTATTTTTCCGTCCATGGTGGTGAGCATGGTCGATGTTGGTGAGGAAACGGGTCAGTTGCCCGAGATGCTGCTCAAGGTTGCCAATGTCTACGATGATGAGGTGGATGGCGCGGTTACTGCACTCACCTCTGTCATTGAGCCCATCATGATTGTTTTTCTCGCCGCTGTGGTGGGAGCAATTGTATTTGCAATCTTCCTGCCCCTCATTAAGATGATGCAGAGTGTGGACTCGTAAAGCCGCGACCCAAAAAGCAGCCGCGACCATACGGCTCAAAAAAGATTTTTACCGCAGTATTGCCATGAAACGAGAGTGCACAACACAGCATGCAAGCCGCCCGGGCTTCACGCTCATTGAGCTTCTGCTGGTGGTCGCCATTATCGTGGTTCTGGCGTCTCTCACCATCGGAGGGCTGCGCTACTACGATGAAAAAACCAAGTTTTCCCGAACCGAAGTCCTCATCAAGAGCATCGAGAG
>CAYXEC010000063.1:0-12752 GCA_964463855.1 uncultured Verrucomicrobiales bacterium
CTAACTGCGGCAGCACCGAGAGAGGTCTTCTTGACGAAGTCGCGGCGTTGCAAATGAAGTGTTGAATCGGTTTTGTCGTTCATGGTTTTTGTCGTGTTTGGTGGAGCATGAAATGCAGATTGAATGGATACTTCTACAATCGTCATTGTAAAATACTATCCTAAAAACGCAGCATTCTTTACCAATCTGTCACATAAAAGTCAAAATACTGCACAAAAAACAGCTTTTTGCCCATTTCTGAGCTCTTGAGTCCCTCATTTCGATCCCGGAGCCCCTCAAGTGCAGAAAAAATAGCCTGCTGCGGGAAATTGAATTGGCCATGCCCGCAATCGGGTGATTAGATGTGCCCATGTACGAGGCAACAGGTAAAATCAAAGTCATTTTCGACACCCAAACCTTCCCCAGTGGGTTCAGTAAACGCGAGTTTGTAGTCACCACAGGGGACGACAACTACCCCCAGGACATCAAGTTTGAGATCATCAAGGACAAGTGCTCCTGGCTGGACAAATTCAAGGAGGGCCAGGATGTCACCGTGCACTTCGACATACGAGGTAACGAATTCAAGGACAAATACTACGTGAACCTCAACTGCTGGAAAATCGTTGGTGCTGATGGCCAGAACTCCGACCAAGCATCCTCCCGGGCATCCTCCAATGAGGTAGAACCCTCCCCGGATGAAATGGTCAATGACGATATCCCATTCTAGGAGATATTTCGGAGGCCCCTGAGCAGCTGGCATGGATCTCACTCAGCAACCAAGCATGAAAAGTGATTTCCTGGTCATAGGCACAGGTATTGCCGGTCTCTCCTTTGCCATCCGGGCTGCTCAGCACGGAACCGTTACGATCATCACCAAGGGCAAGGCGCTGGATTCCAACACCGCCTGGGCCCAGGGCGGCATTGCCAGTGTTCTTCCAGAGGACCTTTGCGAAAAAGGCGACAACATCGAGAGCCATGTCACTGACACTCTGGATGCAGGTGCCGGACTCTGTGATGAGGAGGCTGTGCGCACCATTCTCTCCGAGGCTGGCCAGACCATCGAAGAACTCGTCGCTTGTGGTGTCGATTTTGACAAGGAAGGTGAAAGCAACGTTGGTTTCTCACTAGGCAAGGAGGGCGGTCACAGCCACCGCCGCATCCTTCACGCCAAGGACACCACGGGCAGGGAAATTGCCGAATCCCTGCTCGAGACAGCACGCCAGTGCAATAACATCACCTTCTATGAGCAACACTTTGCCATCGACCTGATCACCTCCCGCAAGCTCGGCACGGTGTCCGAGGACCGTGTGCTGGGCGCCTACGTGCTGGATGAACAATCAGGCAAGGTTCACCGCTTTCGCTCGGATCGCGTCATTCTCGCCACCGGTGGCTGCGGCAAGGTGTATCTCTACACCACTAACCCGGATGGATCGACCGGTGACGGGGTGGCCATGGCATGGAGAGCTGGAGCCACCATTGCCAACATGGAGTTTGTCCAGTTCCACCCGACATGTTTCTATAACCCGGCGGCAACCGGCGCCAAGGCGCGCTCATTCCTGGTCTCGGAGGCAGTCCGCGGCGAGGGGGGTATTTTGCGGGATGAACATGGCGAGGAGTTCATGGGGAAATACGATGAGCGCAAGTCTCTGGCCCCGCGCGATATCGTAGCACGTGCCATTGACCATGAGATCAAAAAGACGGGTGCTCACTGCGTGTATCTCGATGTCACCCACAAGCCAGCTGGCTTCATGCAGGAGAGGTTTCCCCACATCTACAATACGCTGCTGGAATTCGGCCTCGACTGTGAAAAGCAGCCCATCCCCGTGGTCCCGGCAGCCCATTACCAGTGTGGAGGCGTGGTCACTGACACCAATGGGCGCACCGATATCCGCGGGCTTTTTGCCATCGGCGAGGTTGCCTGCACCGGCCTGCACGGGGCGAACCGGCTTGCCTCCAACTCCCTGCTGGAGGGTCACGTGGTCGCACGCCGCTGTCTGGAAAAAATGCTCAGCCTTCACCCACTCGACAAACCATCACCGCCTGTTCCTGAAATACCGGCATGGGAGTATGGCGACACCGCACCACCGGATGAACTTGTGGTCATCTACCACAACTGGGACGAGATACGCCGCCTGATGTGGGACTATGTCTCGATTGTCCGCACCACCAATCGTCTTGACCGTGCCGCCAACCGGCTCAGCAATTTGCGCCGTGAGGTTCGCAACTTCTACTGGGGGCACCGGGTAACCTCGGATATTCTCGAGCTCCGCAACTTGGTGGCAACGGCCTCCCTGATTGTGGATTGTGCACTGAGGCGCCACGAATCCCGCGGCATACACTACACACTGGACTTCCCCCACAAAGACGAGAACCAGAACAAAGCGACCACGCTCAGAAGGTTCTAGGTAACTTGCTTGAGTATGGTGGATGCGTTTGAAACACTCCCGAGAGCCCGTCCAGGCGACGACGAGTGACTTTTTTTACAAAAGAGGGCTTGCCTTTTTTCCCATGGGGCACTACTGCTCCGCGCACCACGTTTCTACGTTTGGCACCAGTGCTCGGGTGGCGGAATTGGTAGACGCGCTAGACTAAGGATCTAGTCCGGGTTAACCGGGTGCGGGTTCGATTCCCGCCTCGAGCACCATTTTAAAACGCTCTCATTCCCATTCAAGGATCGAGGGCTTTTTTTATGTCCATACCCCTCCCAGCTCGAGGGGGGATGAGAACCCCTCCGTAGCGAATGCCAGTGAGCGAAGGCCCGGGTTTGAACGCACACGCAGTGCGTGCATCACGCGCCTTACATCAGAAATCCGGAGGAGGATTTCTGCAGACTCGCATAGATTGAGCGGAGCGAAATCATTCCCGCCTCGAGCACCATTTTAAAACGCTCTCATTCCCATTTAAGGATCGAGGGCTTTTTTTATGTCCATACCCCTCCCGGCTCGAGGGGAGATGAGCACCCTTCCGCAGCGAGACGGCGCAGACGGCGGGCGCAGGCCCGGGTTTGAACGCACACGCAGTGAGTGTATCACGCATCTATATCCCCAAGTTTCCGGCGGAGGAAACTTGCAGGCCAGCATAGCCTGAGCGGAGCGAAGGCAGCGCACAATCCTCGTGCATCACGATGTATCCGCAGGATCAAAATGCCGGAGGAGGCATTTTGTAAGCCGGCACAGTGCGAGCGGAGCAAGCACAATCCCTCCTCACTTTTTCCCGCCTCACCCAGATCTCAAAAAACACTCCAAGTACCGCCAGCCGGGGTCGAACCGGCACGAATGTTGCCATTCAACGGATTTTAAGTCCGTCGCGTCTACCAATTCCGCCATGGCGGCATACTTGGATCTCATCCCGAAGACCGGAGCAGCCGGCAGTCGAGACGGCGTGCACCCTAGGAACGCTTCTTGATTTCGTCAATGGCAGCCTGCAGTGATTTGATTTTTTTTGCATCAAGCTCCGACTTGGAAACAAGATCCTCGAGATACTTCAGGCAATCCTTGGTGCCTACTTTCCCGAGGATGCCGGATGCAATCAAGACCTGATCCGTGGTCATGGTTGCGAGCTGCGGCAACAGTAACACTTCCGCGCCAGCGCCGAGCTGCATCACAAGATCCGACCACTGGGTTGGCTCAAGCTTCCACAAATCCAATAGAATCACCTCGGAGCCATTTACCTTGCGTGCAATCAACAACTCCATGCATCCTCTCGACACCTTGCCATTCATGTGCAGTTCTCTGGCCGCATGCAGAAGGGCCTCCCCAATGTCTGAATCGGGCGTGGCCCAGGTCTTGAGAGCCTTGATAATTCCCAACTGCAGCTCGGAGTGGCTGTCTGGCAACATATCGACAAACTGACGTGTGATCTCATCACGCAGAGGACCAGGCTTGAATGTGACAAGCCTGGTAACCGCCTCCATCTGTTCTCTGGGATCAAGGTCATTGAGCGCTTTGAGGTTGAGTGACTCAAAATCCGGATCTTGCGGGTCATTCAATTTAACCTGATCCACTTCACCATCCTCTGAGCTATCGACATAAACCTCGATAACCCGCCAATTTTTCTCCATTCTGACAACTTTTCCAAAACGCTTACAGAGTGCCGCAATTTCCTCGATGCTTTTCACCTGCTCCTGAAGCAAAATGAGCGCAGCTCTGCCGGTATCCCCACGGGGGAAAGTCACCTCACGACTAACCCTGTCCGTGGAGTAATACAAATAGGATGCAATCTTGGCCTGCATCTTGTAATCTGCATTCCTGAGATAGACCCCAACCACTGTCTCCCGAGGGTTTGCAAGCATGGCCTCTTCAACCGGACCATTGCCAATTCTGATCAGATAATCCTGAGTACTTTCCAGTTTGGGCTGGGGCTCTTCCCTGGGTTCTGACTCCACCTCAATAACGGGAATATCCACATCACTGATAAAGGAGCTGATGGGATTGGCCGGGAATAAGACCGGCATAAACATGAGGATCACAGAGAGGATCAGTGCCATAAGCACTCCCAACAACCTGTTATGTGATGCCCCGTAAATGACAAGGGCACTACCCAAAAGAGCGCTGAATCCGCAAAGTACAAAGCGGTTGTTGGTTTCCACATCCCGCATGGGACCCTCCTTGCCTCCCATCAGGAGAAAAGCCACAATAACAAGAACCATTAGGCTGATTCCTGCTGCCATGGCCAGGATCCTACGGGGACGGGGCGGCCCCACGAGTTCCGGATTCACATCACTTTGATAGCTGGCAGGAGTAAAAGTAACCTCACTGGCTTTGCTGGTAGGCTTTTTATTGAACTTGCCGAGGTCTTTGCTTTTCCCCTCGCTTGGGTAAACCCTCTCCCGGGGCTCCGACACGTGATCCGGGCTCAGGGTGAATGGGTGGTCACAGGATCCGCACTCCACCTTGCTTCCGAGCAAGTCTTCACTGACGTTGAATTCCTGATCACATTCGGGGCAATTGATTTTCATAATACGGCTTTTCGACCAACCAAGGGTCATGTATGGGCATGATTAAGCTATGTGTTTCTTACATTTTTGACCATCAATAAAAAAGTTTAATTATCTCTCACCTGCGCTTGCCCAGATGGCTGGGCTCTTGTAGAAGCGTCACCATGCTTCCAGAAATTGAGTCCCTGCTGGTCCTTCAGGACCGTGACCAACGCATCCTCTCACTGGAGAAGGACATCAAGCGAATCCCCGCGGACAAGGAGCGGGCCAAGGAACGACTTGCCAACGATATTGATCTGGTGGCTCAAGCCAAAACAGCCGTCCAGGAAAATGAAGTAGCCATCAAGAATCTGGAGCTTGATATAGGCACCAGAAAAAACACCCTGGACCGGCTCAAGGTTCAGCAATACGAAACCAAGAAAAACGACGAGTTCACAGCGCTTGAGAATGAGATCAACCGCTACAATGCTGAAGTGGACGATCTGGAAACCCGGGAGCTCGAGCTCATGGAGAAAGCCGACAGCCTCCGCGCTGAATTACAAAAGGCAGAGGATGCCCTCGCCCTCACCCAGAGCATGGTCGACGAGGAGATTGCGCAGCTCGATGAGCGAGCCGGAAATGTCCAGGCCCAGTATGAAGAGGTTTCCGGGGTGCGCGCCAAACTGGCTGCTGATGTGGACGAAGATCTGCTCTCACTCTACGAGCGGCTGATGAAATCCAAGGGAGGAGATGCCGTGGTCTCTGCCGAAAACAGCCAATGCCATGGCTGTCATATGAAAGTGGTTCCATCAACGATGATCAAGGTTCAGGCGGACAAGGAAATCACCCAGTGCGAAAACTGCGGGCGCATCCTGCACCTCTGAAGCCCAGACATCCCGCCCCCTTCGAAGCCAGCATAAGACGCGATGACACCCGACTCCATTCTGGAACTTCTCAAGCAGGTTCCCTACCCCGGTTTCTCCCGCGACATCGTTTCCTTTGGCCTGGTCAAGGACGTCAGCATTGAGGATGGCGTTGTCACCGTGCAAATCAGCGTGCAGACCAACGATGCCTCTGTGCCGGAGCAAATCTTCAAGAAATGCCACGAGGTTCTCGACCCCCTTCCAGAGGTCAAGCACGCCAGGATTGAGCTCGATGTTCAGGAACCTGCCACCCAGTCCAATGCCAATGCCGCAGGATCGGCCGCCATCAAAAACAGCATCCCCGGGGTCAAAAACATCATTGCCGTGGCCTCTGGCAAAGGAGGAGTCGGCAAATCCACCGTCTCGGCCAACCTCGCTGTGGCACTCGCCAGGCAAGGTCATCAGGTCGGCCTGTGTGATTGTGACCTCTATGGTCCTTCCATTGCCCACATGTTCGGTAGCCGTGAGCGTCCCCTCGCCACCGAGGACAATGAGATTATCCCCATCGATGCACACGGCGTGAAGCTCATGTCCATGGGCTTCCTGCTTGAGGAAGCTTCCCCGGTCATCGTGCGTGGCCCGCTCGCCACCCGTTACACCCAACAATTTTTGCAGAATGTCGCCTGGGGTGATCTCGATTACCTCATTCTTGACCTGCCCCCCGGCACCGGGGATATCCAGCTGACCATCGTCCAGACCATTGCCCTGAATGGTGCGGTCATTGTCACCACTCCCCAGGAGGTGGCTCTCATTGACGCCCGCAAGGCGATTTCCATGTTTGACAAGGTCAACGTGCCCATCCTCGGTCTGGTGGAGAACATGGCGTGGTTTGAGTGTGAGCATGGCACCCGGTATCCGATCTTCGGTGAGGGTGGAGGTGCCGACGAGGCAGAAAAACTCAAGATCCCTCTGCTGGGCCAGATTCCCATTAACATCCCGACCCGGCAGCAAGGTGACGCAGGTTCCCCCGTCGCCCTCATGGAGACGGATGAAAATGATGCCAGTGCCGCGTTTGCCGGCCTGGCCACCCAGCTGCATGAAATCGCCCACAGCCAAAAGCAAGCCTAGGGCCGGAGCATGAAGCAGTCATCGCGGAGCTCGCGTGCTCGCCATCATGAGTTCCGGCATTGCCATGTGTGATCCGTTCTGAAAGGCCCCCACCTATTGACAAAACCTTCATCCAGCAACATGCTGCAGGCGCTGTTTCACTGCCCGAGAAATGACTCCTGAATCCATTGAAGAAATCATGCGCCGAGTGCATCTCCTTGAGATCAAGGCAAGGCGCCTGGCGCGGGAGACATTCAGCGGCGAGTATCAATCCTCCTTCAAGGGCAGCGGGCTGGATTTCGAGGACTACCGGGAATACCAGCACGGGGATGAAACCCGTTTCATTGACTGGAATGTCACCGCACGCAAGGACCACCCCTACATCCGCACTTTCCGCGAGGAGCGTGAGCTTTCCGTCATTCTCGCTGTCGATGTGTCCGGATCGAGCATCTATGGCAGTAGCAAGCTGAGCAAACGCGAGCTCGCCGCCGAGCTCGCCGCCGTGCTCGCCTTCAGTGCCAATATCAACGGGGACAAAACCGGCCTCCTGCTCTTTGCCGGAGAACCCTTGCTCTACCTGCCGCCGGCCAAGGGCAACAAGCACGTCTTGCGCATGATCCGCGAGATACTGGCAGCAGATCCGGAGAACCCGACCACCTCCATCCCGGCGGCTGCGGACTTCCTTCTGCACACCGTCAAACGCAAAGCCGTGGTATTCCTCATTTCCGACTTCTTTGCCCACGATCTCCAGAAACCACTCAGTGCGCTCGCCAACAAGCACGACACCATCGCGCTTCGGGTCACCGACCCCATGGAAAAAAAGCTGCCGCGTGTCGGCAAGATCAACCTCGCTGACCCCGAGACCGGCGCCCAGATCACGGTGAACACCAATAACGCCAATGTGCGCATGGGATTTAGCAAACTGAGCAAACGGCACAGCGAGGGCATGACCAGGCTCTTCAAGCAGAATGGTATTGATCACCTCGAGCTCAGCACCACGGGGGATTATCTCCCCCACTTGCACCGCCTCTTCAAAGAACGCACCCGCAGACGCAATTCCTGAGCTCATGACCCCGGATCTTCATGACATTATCAGCCCGGAGGAGTTTCTCTCCGCAGATGCCCCGTGGTGGCAGTCAGCCTGGTTCTGGATCCTTGTTGTTGCAGGTGGCGTCATTCTGGCTCTTGTGGTGCGCAGGCTTGGCAAACGAGACGCAGAGGATCAACGGAGAGAAAAGCTCCTTGAGCATGCCACCGAAGAGCTCAAGGCCCTCAAGGCAGAAGTCGATTCACTCAGTCCGCAAGTGTCAGCGGTCCGCATCTCCCTGATCATGCGCCAATTCCTCGAGGACGCATTCAAGGACCCCGCCCTCTTCGAGACCGACGAGGAATTCACCCTGCGCCCAGAGGCACTGGCCTTGCTGCACGAGCATTGCCGCACAGCCGTTGTCGAGCATCTGCACCACCTCTCCGAGTTGAAATACCAGGCCTGCGGCCAGCCCGATTCCGTTGTCGCTCTCATCGATGAGACCATCGCGCTACTGCAAACCATCGAACCTGCTCCATCTGAAGCCACCCATCCCCCCGCCCAGTAGATGGAAGCATTCATCCAACAGTTCACATTTGCCGACCCCTGGTGGCTACTGGGCCTCCTGGCACTTATCCCGCTGTTTTTATTGCGTGGCAAGTTGGGCACCCCAACAGCGATCACCTATTCCACACTCTCCATACTTGGCTCCCTCGGCAGCAAGCCCAAGCGCCTGCCCGGCTTCATCTCGTTGACATGGTTACTGCTTGCCCTGCTGTTTGCGATCATTGCCATGGCACGCCCGCAGCTACGCAACGAGCAGTTCGAGCGCAGTGCTAGTGGTGTGGACATCATTCTGGCCATTGACATCTCCTACTCGATGCAGATCGTGGACTTCATCCTCGATGGCCGGCGTGCCCAGCGCATTGACGTGGCAAAAAACACTGCCGAGGCCTTCATAGGGCAACGGGAGAACGACCGCATCGGCATCGTGGCCTTCTCTGGCCGCCCCTACATCACCAGCCCTATCACCCTCGAGCACGACTGGCTCATCGAGCAACTGCGTGAACTCCGTCCGGGTCTCGTCAAGGAGCAGGGCACCGCGATCGGCTCTGCCATCGCAGCAGCGGCGAGCAGGCTGCATGAACGCGACTCCAAGAGCAAGGTGGTCGTTCTCGTTACCGACGGCTCCAACAACTCGGGCCGCATCGCTCCCATCGAGGCAGCCACACAGGCCGCGGTTCTGGGTGTCAAAGTCTACGCCATTGCCATAGGTACTGAGCAGGGCCGCCTGACCAATGCCATCCAGGCACACCCCCAACAGGAGTTTGACACCAAGACCCTGCAGGACATTGCACGCATCACGGGAGCCGAGTATTACCGGGTCAAGGATACCGACAAACTCCGCGACACCTTCAACACCATCGACCAGCTTGAAAAAACAGAGATCAAGCAAGATAGTATCATCAACACCAGGGAGCTCTACCCATGGCCGGCCTGGGCGGCGCTGGTGATTACCATTCTGGGTCTCACCTACCAGTCTCTGCGCACCCGGACCGCACCCTGATTTTTCAAGCAAACGCATTCATTATGTCTCTCGTCCAACCAAGCTGGCTCTTGCTGCTGATCATCCTGCCGATGATCTTGCTGGCCGCTGTGCTCAGCCAGCGGGCAAGTAGCAAGGCATGGCAGCAGATGGTCGCGGCAAGGCTGCGCAAGCAGCTCGTCAGGGAGGGCTCCAACACTCGGCGCTGGCTCTCCCTGATACTGGGGCTACTCGCTTGCGCGCTTCTCATTGTGGTCGTGGCACGCCCCTATGGAGGAGCGACATCCATCTCCGAACAAATCCGCAGCCGCAACATCATCATCGCCATTGATACCTCACGCTCCATGCTCGTTGAGGACGTGGCACCCAACCGCTTAAGTGCTGCCAAGGCCATGGCCCTGGAGCTGATCCAGACATTTCGCAATGACCGCATCGGTGTCATTGCCTTCTCCGGAGCCGCGGTCTCCATGGCGCCCCTCACCATCGATCACACCGCCGTGCATGAGACCATCAGCCAGCTCGACACCATGGTCATTCCCTCCGGAGGCTCGGACCTGGCCGCTGCCGTGGAGCTGGCCCTGGAAACCTTCAAGAAATCCGACCGTCGGTCCAATGCCCTGGTCATCATCAGTGACGGCGAGGACCACTCAGAAAAAATCCAGTTTGCCGGCAGCGAGATCCGCGACGCGGGGATCGCAGTCTGCACCATTGGCGTGGGATCCACGGATGGGGGCATCATCCCGGACAGGCTCACCCGTGATGGTAAATTCCGCGACATCAAGGGCAACACGGTCTTCAGCAAGCTCAATCCCAACGCCCTTGAGCAGCTCGCCAATGCGGGTGGAGGTTCCTACGTTCCCGCCTCATCCGGTGCGGACCAGACCATTCGCCAGGCACTGGCCTCACTGCAGAAAACCCATGAGTCCGGGCGCGTCATCGAGATTCCCAACGAAACCTATCAGTGGTATCTCTGCCCGGCCATCATTCTGCTACTGCTCTCGGGCTTGTTCCGCTCACACCTTCTTGCCGGCAGAGTCCCGAGGCTCAGCACTGGTGCTTCCCTGCTGCTCTTCTCCCTGTTCAGTGCCCATAGCCTCGAGGCGGCCAAGATCACTGAGCACGCCTTGCAAGCTTACCAGGAAAAGAACTACCCCGCCGCCATGGAACTGTTTGCAGAGGCCATGGCAGGGGCCCGTGGCAACGAGCAGCATGTGCTTGCCTTTTCCCAGGGCAGTACTGCCTACCACCTGAAGCGCTGGGATGTGGCATCACGCTATTTTTCCCGGGCATTGCTCAGCGCGGATGAAAAACTCCAGGAGCAGTCCCACTACAACCTCGGCAACACCCTGTTCCAATACGGATGGACCACCCTCGATCCGCCCGCAGCAGACACGGGTGAAAACCCCTTTCTGGAACCCATGCGCAAGCTCTACTCGCAGCGAGGCAAGCCACCGGAGGAACCATCCGGACAAGCTCAACTCACCGAGGCCGACATCCGCAGAATCAAGACCAACTGGCAGGATGCGATCAGTCACTACCAGGCCTCCCTGCTACTGAATGCCGAAAACAGCAAGGCCGGGGATAACCTCAGGGAAGTCGAGGAACTGCTCAAGGAACTTGAACAGGCACAGCAACAAGCCAGGCAGGAAGCAGAGCAAGAGCAACAAAACCAGTCCGAACAACAGCAGGAAGGCGAGGGAGACTCCCAGGATCAGCAAAAGGACAAGGGAGATCAACCCAAGGAGGACAAAGGCCAGCAGGGAGAACAAGACCAGCAACAGGACACAAGTAACGATAGCTCCGGTCAGGAAGACGGTCAGCATCCGCAAAACCAGGACGACATCGGTGATGACGAGCTCCAGCAGCCCGACCAGCACCCGGAGGAGAGTGAGGAGGAATTCGCCGCACGCATCCTCAGGGAGCAATCAGATGCCGAGGTACGTCCCGTGAGGCGCCGGCTCATGCAATTACGCAGACCCGAGAAAGACTGGTAATGAGATTCCAAGCAGCCATGCCCAAGCAGCAAGCCACCACCAGCGCAGCCGGAAGCATACGCCTCCTTCTGGCTTTGGCCGCCTTTCTTGCGGCACCCTATGCTTCCGCAAACAACTTGTCATCAGGCATTTACATCAAATCGGAGCTCACTACCCCCTACCTGGTCACCGGCGAGTACACCTACCTCAAGGTCAGCATTCAGAACCTCAGACAGGCTTTGCGTCCCGCAGCCCCCATCATTGAGGACACTGCCGTGAATTTTGTCCGCAACATGGTGGAAATCGACAGCCGCCGCAAGGTGACCCATTCCTTTGTCTACCGATTGCGCCCGGCCAAAGCGGGCAAATACACCGTGCCCCCGGTATCCATCAGCTATGCCGGCCGCCAGCACTCCAGCCAGGAGCTCTACTTTGAAGTCCTCGACCCGGACGATCTTACCCGGGTATCGACCGGCAGAGCCGGTCAGGAGGTCCTGGTAGGCTGGTTCCCCCAAAAAACCACCCTCTACGTGGGTGAGCAATGCCCGCTCACCTTGAAAATCTATGTGCCCACCTCACTGCGCCCATCGAGCTGGGGTCTGCCCGAGCCCGATAAAAAGAACTGTCTCGCATGGCGCTTCGAGGCCCCGTCGAGGGACACTATCAGCGAGCTGGTCATCAACAATGCCAGCTACATCGCCGGTCCCTTCAAGACCACCCTGAGTGGCATCAGCCCGGGAACCGCCAGCTTTGGACCCACCCGTCTCAACATTGTATCGCGGCAGCGGCGCATCGATCCCGGGCGCGGCATTGTCATCTCAGACAATCCCGTGGGGCTGACCCTGCCCGCCATTGATTTTGATATCCTGCCCCTGCCCCCGAATGCTCCCAAAGGATACAAAGGGGCTGTGGGGCAATTCAATCTGGCCGCGGAGTGCCAAAAAGCGGCGATCAAGGACACCGACACCCTTGAGGTCTTTATCCGGGTAGAGGGCGAGGGCAATCTGGAAAACATCGAGGCTCCAGAACTCACACAAAAAGGCTGGAAAGTGATTGATTCCTCCAAAATGGAGCGAGGTGGTGAGAGAAGACTGGCCCGGGGTGCGGTGACCTTCCGCCAGATCCTGCGCCCTGAGCCCTCCCCTGGACTGCCCAAAGCCATCCCCCCCTATGCGCTGAGCTTCTTCAACCCGGAAAACCGTTCCTATTACACGCTCACCACGGCCCCCATGCCGGTGACCGTGATTAAAACCCTCAGAGATAGTCAACTCACTGATAATAAATCACCTACGCCGATAGATCCAAGCGCACAGCGCCCTGAGCAAATGAGCGACATCCTCGG
>CAYXEC010000064.1:0-5518 GCA_964463855.1 uncultured Verrucomicrobiales bacterium
AGGTGAGATTGGTTTGGCCGCTTTCCAGCAGGAGTTTGTGGGTCAGGAATCCGCTACGTTTGTGCCCGTGGAACTCGGTGGAGGCGGGGGCACAGCTGATGGTCACTGGAACGAGGGAGACGGGGGCTTTGCAACCGGTATTACCCGTGTCAGTGACGGCCAGGATATGAATTTGATGCTCATGAGTGGCTGGCTGAACCCGGGCAGCTACATCAGTGACACCACCCTCGGGTCATTTGAGGATCTGGGATACAATACAACCCTCGTGCTTGCTGCCGTACCGGAGCCGGCCAGCGCCCTCCTGCTGGTTTCAGGCTTTCTTAGTCTGGGAATGCGCCGTCATCGCTCATAGAGAGCAGTGGAAGGCTCGGGCCGAATTTATTCCACCAGACCCATCTCCCTGGCCTTTGCCATGGGCATCGCCTTGGCCTGACACACTTGTTGCCAGCCCGGGAAGTTCCACTTGTTTGGAAAGCCACGGCATTGCTCAGGCTTGACTGGGTTGATCCGGCACGCGTCACCCTCGAGCATAATGCACTCATGATTCTCGCGCTCGATGAGAGAGAGCCCACTGCGGTTGGTCCGCAAGCGGGTATAGCGATCAATAAACGTCTGGGTCCCCATGCCCAGGAATGCGGCTATGTTTTCGATTTCCTCGTCCTCAATGCGCACATCACCGGGCCACTTGCAACAGGCTGTGCAACGATCACACTGATACCATGTATCCTTATCCATCAGCTAAAAATCTGCTAGAGCCTCACAACAGCCTCACATATTCATTCAGGATGCGGGGATACGCAACTTTCTTCCCACCGTAATAATGTCCCCGTTGAGACCATTTGCGCGTCGCAATGCAGAGACAGAAGTTTTAAACTTGAGGGATATGCCCCAGAGGGTCTCCCCTTTTTGAACAATGTGATAATGATAGGAAGGCTGGGCAGATGACGACTGGGAAATGGATCTGGAGCCACTCGACTCAGCTGGCGCCGATACAATCATGCCGTGACTGTTGAGGGCAGGAGATGAGTGGTAAGGTTTGGGACCATCCTCAGGGGGGGATTTGTCAATGCTTTGGTAGTATTTGTTGACCTTGGCCAGAAACCACTGCCACTTGGCTCCCGGGCGACCGTTGTCGAGGAGGTAGTGAGGGCAATTTTTATGGCTGGGGCTCAAGCCCCGACGCGGCCAGTGGTAGTGCGGAACCACCCTTCTGAGGGATATGTCGTGCTCGTGCATGAGATAAGCGGTCAATTTGGCTGTCCTCTCGATCGTGGCCGAGCGGCTATTGCCCCTGTTTTCACACATCTCGATACCAATCGAGTAGCGATTTCCCGGGCCGTCAAAGTCAGCATGCTCGCCCTGCTCATTGGTGGGCAAATGTTGCACCACACGGTCCTCATCGACGGTGTAATGCCATACCAGATAGCCGATGCGATTGCCTCCACGGCGTTTGCGCGATCTCAGTTTACCGTTTTTGAGTGCTTCGGAATGTCTCAAGGCATCCGCTCCCGTGGAAAAGTTCTGTGTGCTGTGAATCGTGATATAACGCGGATCCATACTACGATGATACTTGCGAGCGTGGCGTCCGCGCGGAATCAAATCACTCTTCACATTGGCCTCGCGATAAAGTGTAGTTGGGCTTTTGAGGGAAGTTTGAGGCACAAAACGAGGCGCGAGGGATGCGGTTGCACCGAAATCAGCGCCGGATCCGGAGCGCTTGTAGGCAGTGGCTGAGTCAGAGGAAGAGCATCCGGGCAAAAAGCTTATGATGCCAGAAAACATCATAAACTGGAATATGCCCGTTAATTTGCGCGCCATGGCCTATTAATAACCTACAATACTCTCTGACGAAAGGGTCCATTTCACATATTTTATGAATCTTAAGGAAATGCGCATACTTCCAATCTAGTCTCTTGCCCTACAGACAAGACAACAGTATAGCTCTTCACCGGTGTCAGAAACGACCCCCACCCAGGATTCGCCTCCCCGTTTACCCTCTGGGGTAATCCCGGGAATTACAGAGGCCCGCAGTTCCGTTTCATTGAAGAATCGGCTGGATACACTTGTACATCAATCAAAGGACGGGGCTGCGGTCGAGTTCCAACCGGTGGATGATGCCGCCCAATCATTTATTGCAGCCCTGGCCTGCCACCGAATGCACGAAACAGACCCAAAAAGCAGAGTCTGGCTCACCCACCCGAATCCAAGAACAAGGGACCGCATGGCCGCAGAAATGGATTTATGGAACGTCAAGGCCATGGTGTTACCGGAGTTACCCTCTGATGATGACCATGGTGTTCATACAGCTCCAGAGACACTTGCGGCCCGTCTGGCCATCATGAACCACCTCTGTTCGGGTCAAGTTGGCAAAAAACCGGAAATTCTCATTCTATCACCGGACTCCCTACTCGATTCAAGCCCGTCACCGGAAGCCCTCAGAAAAGCGTCCATGAGACTCGCAGTCGGCGACATGCAAGATCCGGAGTCTATTGAAAAAAAGATGATCGCCAGTGGCTACGAGCGCGTCAGCCAGGTTCATGCCCATGGCCAACTCGCTCGCCGTGGTGGCATCATGGATATCTTTTCCTGGCATGCCGATGGACCACTGAGGATTGAATTTTTTGACACGGAGATTGAATCACTGCGCAAGTTTGACATCGACTCGCAAATATCCACCCGACGTGTTCAAAACGACCAAATTACCCTCTCCAATGCCTCACAAACCGGATGCCTAGCTGATTACTTCGGCGACAACGACCGGCTGGTGGCCGCAGGCGACCATACCCCTGAGAGTTTTGATGCCGCGATCAGCAACAAAGCCGACCCCACGATCGCCTCGCTCTGCGCGGGAACACCACTGGGAAGATTTGAAGCCGGTGATTTCATTCTCCATGAGGCTCGCCGCCATCGCTTCTTCCAACAAATAGCCGACTGGCGAGCAGATAACTGGCGCATTTTCATCACTTTCTCCACCGTGGGGGAAAAAGAACGTTTCACGGAGCTCGTGCATGATGATTTTTTCCAATCGTCTGATGTCACAGCTTTGTTCGGAGAGCTCGTTCAAGGTTTCACAGTCCCGGGCGCCAAACTTGCCTTCATCTCCTCCGCTGAACTGTTTGGCAGATACCAGACACCTCAAACCCGCCGCAAAACCAATCGCCTGGACCACCAGCGCAGAGCGCGTGCGCAAACCGCACTCGAGGATATTGAGCACGAGGATCTCGTGGTACACGCGGAGTATGGCATCGGCAGGTATCTCGGCATCGAAATCAATGAGGAGGGCCACGAGGAAATCCACATCGGCTACCATGGGGGCAGCACATTAAGTGTTCCCCTGGATCAGTCTCACCTGCTAAGCAAGTATGTGGGGCTGGGAGGCAAAGAGCCTGAGCTCACCAAACTCGGGGCTGCCTCCTGGGGTAAAGCACGCAAGTCGGCGGAAAAATCGATTCTGGATTACGCGGCAAAGCTGCTGCAAATGCAGGCGCAGCGACAAACCATGCGGGGCCATGCACACCCTCCTGACTCACGCTGGATGTGGGAATTTGAAAACTCCTTTCACCATACCCTGACTCCCGGTCAAAAAGACGCTATCGAGGACACCAAACTCGACATGGAGTCCGAGAAGCCCATGGACAGGCTCATCTGCGGAGATGTTGGTTTTGGAAAAACGGAAGTCGCCATCAGGGCGGCATTCAAGGCGGTCACTGGAGGCAAGCAAGCAGCTGTTCTTGTGCCCACCACCGTACTTGCTGAGCAACACTGGCGCAATTTTCGAGAGCGCATGAGTGATTACCCGCTGCGTATTGAGCTGCTCAACAGGTTTCGCAAAGCCAGCGAGATCAGGGAGACCCTGGAAGGGCTCAAAAACGGCTCGGTTGACATTGTCATCGGCACACACCGGCTCATTTCCAAGGACGTCAGCTATAAGAATCTCGGGATCGCCATCATTGATGAGGAGCAACGCTTCGGTGTTAAACACAAGGAGCGCTTCAAGGAGATGTTCCACAATATTGATGTGCTCACCCTCTCTGCCACACCTATTCCCAGAACACTCTACCTGTCACTGATGGGAGCGCGTGACATGTCCTCCATCGACACCCCGCTCCCCGGCAAAGTCCCCATCAACACCTCCATTCATGGCTATGACGAGCGCATCATCCGCGACTCCATCCGCCGTGAGCTCAAGCGGGGCGGGCAAATTTTTTTCCTTCACAACCGGGTGCACAGTATCAATCAGGTGAAATCGATGTTGGAAACCATCGTTCCTGAAGCCAGCTGCATCGTCGGCCATGGGCAAATGGAGAAAGACGAACTTGAGGTGGTCATGCGCACCTTTGTGCAGGGCAAGGCTGACATTTTGTTGGCCACGACGATTATTGAAAGCGGTATAGATATCCCCAATGCCAATACCATTATCATTGATCGTGCTGACCGCTTCGGCCTGGCAGACCTCTACCAGCTGCGGGGTCGCGTAGGCCGGGCCGGTGGCCAGGCCTATGCAGTGCTGCTCTTGCCCAGAGATCTGATCAACGGGGATGCGCGCAAGCGCATCAATGCCATCCAGCAGTACACAGCCCTGGGTTCCGGCTTCAAGATCGCAATGCGTGACCTCGAGATACGTGGTGCGGGCAATCTTCTGGGCACGAAGCAATCAGGCCACATTGCCGCCGTGGGCTTTGACCTCTACTGCCAGCTCCTGCGCCAGTCGATCGACCAACTCAGCCATGGCAGCTCATCACGCCGCGTGGATGTCACTCTGCGCGCTGAGTTTATATCCTTTAATGAGCTTGATGCAGATGCACAGGGCGAAGCTGCCGACATCGTCTGCGCTTATCTGCCCGCCCATTATATGCCCGAGGCGAGATTGCGCATATCTGCTTACAGGGAGCTTGCCGAGCTCGTCTCCCTCAAAGAGCTCAAATCCCTCAGGGCAAGATGGCAAGACCGCTTCGGCAAACCTTCACCACCCGCAGAGCATCTGTTATTAATGACTGAGCTCAAGTTAGTGGCTGCCAAGGCCCACATCAGCAGTATTGAAATTCGTGATGACCGCTTGATGCTGACTAGGAACGCTCAATATATCTTCCTCGCAGGCAAACGATTCCCTCGCCTCACTGCGGCTAAGCCTGTCGATAAAATACGGGAAGCGGTCGAAATGCTTAAATCGATCTGATAGCCAGGGCCCTGTTGTATTTGGTGCCGCTTCACGACCCCCTGCCCTCACTTTTCAGTTACACAGATAACACAATATTTAGCTTTGCTGCAGGGCATATTGAGCTATGAATTCCCGTAGTTATTTTCCCCATCGAGCTTCCAATATTGCGCTCCACCACATCCTCCCTATCCGTATCATAATCATCTCATGACCACCTCTCATACCATCCTGCGTTACTGTCTGTTATCTCTCCTGGGATTCACTCTACTGGGCATTCCTGCTATGGCGCTTGAAGTGACAGGCATCGCAGCCAAGGTCAATGGGAGGGTCATCACCAAAAACGAGCTGAACTATCACCTC
>CAYXEC010000064.1:5528-12220 GCA_964463855.1 uncultured Verrucomicrobiales bacterium
GCAACTGGATGCATCGATGCCGCGTAAAGGATCCAAGTATTATGAGCTCATCGGCAAAGCCCGGGATGAGATTCTGGACAACCTCATTGAGCGAGAGCTGATTCTATCCGAGTTCAGAGTGCGCACAGGCGACCGTCAACTTCCTGCCTATGCCATTGATCAGGAAATTGACCGCCAGATCAGGGAACTCTACAACAACAACCGCTCCGAATTTAACAAGGCCCTCCGTCTTGCCGGACTCACCGCTGCACAACATCGTCGCGAGGTGGAAAAAAAACTGATCGTTCAGGCAATGCGCTCCCAACAGTTTAACAATGCCACACCCCCCATGCCCAGAGAGGTGGAGGCCGAGTACAATGAACACAAATCCAAGATGCGAGACATCACTGGTGATGCCCTTGAATTTCATAAAATCTACATTTCAAAAACCGATCCATCCAACGAGCTGGTGACTCCCGAAACCCAGCTCCAGCTTGCCGAAGACATTGTGACCCGCCTCAAGAAAGGGGAGGATTTTGAAGGTCTTGCCAAGGAACATTCCGTGGACGCCTATGCGCAAGACGGCGGCAAGGTTGGAAAAACCATGCGCACTGACCTCTCACCCGCCTTTGCAGCCATTCTGATGGAAACACCCATTGGTGAAATCCTGGGCCCTCTCGAAGACAGCAGAGGTTACACCATCGTCAGGCTCGACCAAAAACACCTCGGCCCCACACCTTCTTTCAGCGAAGTCAAAAAGCAAATGGAGTCGCGAGTCAAGAGCCGTAAAAACAAGGATAAGAACGATCGTTGGATTGAGCGCCTCAAGGCAAATGCGATGATCGAGAAAAAAGTCTAGGCAATTTCAAACGACCTCATTCCGTGCATTCAGATTCTTCAGTATTTGATCTTTCCGGTCAGGTCGCAGTGGTCATTGGCGGCACAGGCAAGCTCTGTGGAACCATGGGCGTTGCCATGGCACGCGCGGGCGCAGAGGTCATCCTTGTGGGACGCAACCCGGAGAATGCCATCGATAAGCTCGCTGCCATTGATGCCTTTGGTGGCAAGTCATGGTTTCACAAGGCCGATGTCAGCAAGCGCCAGGACATTGACGATCTCCTGACCGCCGTGCTTCTGCGCTCAGGGAAAGTGGATGTGCTCGTCAATGGTGCGGGTCTCGGATCAGCCACTCCTTTTCTCGAAATCTCCGAAGACGAGCTCGCCTCCCTGCTGGATGTAAACTTCAAGAGCGTTTTCCGCGCCTGCCAGATCTTTGGCCAGTTCTTCATCGATCATCACGAACCCTGTAGTATTATCAACATGGGGTCGATGGCAGGATCCATGCCGGTTTCCGGAGTCTTTGGCTACGGAGCGGCAAAAGCTGCCGTTCACAACCTCACCAAAAACCTGGCGCGTGAATGGGCTGAGCATGACATCCGGGTCAACACTCTCGTGCCCGGATTTTTCCCCTCAGCTGAGGCCTCCCAAAAGGGAGACGAGACCCGGGCACTGGAAATTCTGCGCCACACTCCCATGTCTCGTTTCGGCACGGCTGATGAGCTCACCGGAGCCACCCTGATGCTTGCCTCCAACAAGGCAGGCTCCTTCATCACCGGCACGGAAATCACTGTTGATGGAGGCTTCTCGGCAATGACCATCTAGATTGCTCTCATTCACGGTTCCCAGATTGCATCCATTGATCGTCTACGTTCACATTCCCTTCTGTCACCGGATTTGCCCCTATTGTTCGTTTTACAAACACACTCCCGGTGACACAGATCAGCCTGCTTTTATAGCTGCCATTGTCAAGGAGGCGGAGGCGGCTGCATCTGGATTGGATCTTGCCGATATTTCCACTCTCTATCTCGGTGGCGGCACCCCCTCCATGCTCTCCCCGGGGCATCTTGGCGAGCTGTTTGAGGGGCTTCACATGGCGCTGCCCCTGGCTGACACCCACATCACCCTGGAGGCCAACCCCGCCACCTACAAGGCCAGCAAGGCCGCTCTGTTCAAGGAACTTGGGGTGAAGCGCGTCTCGCTCGGCATTCAGTCCTTCTCAGACCATGTTCTCAAAACCCTTGGCCGGGAACACAATTCGCAGGAAGCAGCGGAGTCTGTCAGGATCCTCCAGCAAGCCGGCATGGGTGAGGTTAATATCGACCTGATGTTTTCCGTGCCAGGCCAGTCGGTTCCGGACTGGGAGCACTCGCTGGATACTGCCATCTCGCTGAGTCCGGATCACATCTCGGCCTACAATCTCACCTACGAGGAGGACACCCCGTTTTTTGACCAGCTACGCCACAACGAGGATGAATCCACCAACGCGGCGATGTTCACCCTGGCGCATGACAAGCTCACAAGTGCCGGTTTCCAGCACTACGAAACCTCCAACTACGCGCGTCCGGGCAAGCAGTCACAACACAACCTCGCTTACTGGCAGGGGCATGATTACCTGGGGCTGGGCCCCTCAGCTGTCTCCACCATTGCGGGCAACCGCTGGACCAACCTCCCAGACACAGCACGCTACATCCGGGCAATCAACACCGTTGGCCACGCCAAATCAGACCAGGAACTCATCACTCCGGAAGCCTTCCGCACAGAGCGCATTGCCCTTTTGCTGCGCACCACAGCCGGACTTCCCGCGCAGTATCTGGAGGGATCACAGGAAGGAGCTCTCAAACAGCTCATCGAAAACGACCTCGCGGAGCTCAAGGACGGCCATCTGGTTCTTGTCAACAAGGGCACCATGCTCGTCGACGCGATCGCTGCCGAGCTGCTTTAATCAAGCAGCAGACCTAGGCTTGTTTTTTAGCCCGCTTCTCCAGCAGGGCATAAATGCCACCCATCAGGCAAACTGCGGTCAACAGAGCGTAGAAGCCCCATATAACGCCCAGGCCATCAATGAATCCGTAGGAATGAAGCCCGGTGCCCAGTGAGTTCACATGCCACCAGGAGAAGGCCACAATATTGGCACCAAAAACAACGGCGATATGCAAACCCCACTCACGAAGATAACCAGCCATGCGCGCGTGCAAAACAATCAGACACCAGAGCACAATCATCAGCGCCCCGTTTTCCTTCGGGTCCCAGCCCCAGAATCTGCCCCATGAGTCATTGGCCCAGATGCCTCCAAGCACGGTTCCAATCAGACTGAAAAAGAGGGTAAAGCAGATCATCCCATAAGCAATACGCGTCATCGCCCGGCGGAAGTTCTTGTCCCCCTCATCAATACCGAGGACACGGGCAAACAGATAAATGGCCGAGAGCCCCGCTGCGGCGAGACCTCCCATGTAGCCCATCACCACCGTCACGACGTGCGTGGATAACCAGAAGTTGGATTTCAGCACCGCGACAAGAGGGTCCATGTGGTCCTTGGCGTCACCAATCTCGTAGCGACGGGCAAGGAACATGCAAGCAAGCCCCATGAAAACGGCAAGCCCGAGGGCCACCGCACGCTTGGTAAGCACCTCAACGAGCAGTAACACAAACACACCCGTTGCACCTACAAACAAAATGGTGTCATAGAGATTGCCGATGGGAGAACGTTGCATGATCATGGAGCGATGCGTAATGCCGGCAATCATCAACACAAGTGCCACCATGGAGAGGATACCGGCAATCTTCGTGCATGTTCTGCCCCCCCGGCTTTGAGGCGCCAACCAACTGATCATGACGAAAACAAACGCCACTAGAAAAATAACCAGGGCACGCAGGAAGTAATTCCATTGTGCGTATGCCACCTCAGAGCCCAGCCTGTCCACCGTGGCCGCTTCGAGACGTTCATGCACCGCCTTTTTCCATGCGCTGAGCTTCACTGCAAAAGCCTCCTGCCCCTCGTCACGCAGGGCGATGCTGGTGTCCTCAAGCAGCTCCATGTCGGCAACCAGCTCCTTGGCGTGAGTGAGATCGCCCGAAAACACATCCTCAATGCGTTTACCAACAGGTGCCCACTCCCCTGCATTCTCGTCGTAAGGTGGCAACAGATGGATATTCTCGGAAGCACGCAGCATCCGCACCTCAAGATCCTTGATCAAACTCATAATGCCATCTGGCAATTGTTCTCCCTTGGGCTGCAATTCCTGAATAGCCTGGCGCAATATGGGGAATGATTTAACCCAGTAGCTCATTCTGCGCATGCGATCCTTGTCGATTGCTGGTGTCCCCTCCTCGAGATCGATATCAGCACGGGCAAAATCCATGTGATTAATGAGGCGCATAAACAACCAAATCTTATCACCGAGATCCACAGTATCACGCTGTTCACTGGTCATTTTCGCTTTCTCGGGCTGGTCCTTGGTGATTTTTTGCACCCGTGCGATAAGGATGGGGGTAATCGCCTCAAGCTCAGCATAGCTGTAACGATCCCGGCGCTCTTTGCCCTCGACAACCTGCCTGATCGCCTCGTTTTTGGCAGAGCTGTCCATGCCCGCCATGCGCTGCACCTCCTCGGGAAGGTCGCCGGTTGCCAGAGAGCTGATGATGTCGGAGTTATCCACCCGGAAAACCGGAAGCTGCCGAGCCAGCTCAGGGCGGAACAGGCAGTCGAGCATGAACTCCTCAGGACCAATTCTGGTCTTCTGGTCATTGACCATGATCTTCATGCTGCGAGCACCGTGCAGATTGAGCATGGTGAAGCCCGCCCAGGTTGAGAAAGGCTTGATTCGACCCCCATCCTGAATGGCTATGTTACGTGAGGCATCGACAACCTCGTCTTGCCACACCTCATAGGTATCGACATGCACGGGTTGATCTGATGACACATTGACCCGGATCGTGTAGAGCCCGTATGAACCCAGGAAGAGGACCACAAGGATGAAAGCGGTCCAGCGTCCCTTCTTGGCCCGTTGCTTGCTGATGTTTTTCTCGCTCATGCTTGTGCTTCAACCGTGTCAGGCTGGTTTTTATTCCGTTTAGTGGATGCTGCAATGAACCCACCAAGCTTCATGCCAAAATGAATGGTAAGCCCCAAAATGGAAATATAGAGGCTATACTTGGGCCATTGGTCAGACGGATTTCTTACAATGGCAAATCCCGACATGGCGCGCTCTCCCCTGTCCTCCCAACGCGCCTGGTAAAGTGTGTAACCTCCGTAGCGCATCGGCTCGTTCATGCGGATGCGAAAAGCCTGCTCCGAGCCATCCGCGATGCGGGTGATGTCACTTTGAAACGAGCTTGGTCTTTTCGTACCCGGATAATATTCACCCACTGATTTGTCCAAACGCACTTGAAAGGGCATGGGCCAGATTTCGCGCTGCAATCGCAGTCCGTATATCTTGCCTCCCAAGGTGACTGTGCAGGCATTCGGGTCGCCACCATGGAGAATAAGGCGGGTGACAGGCTTCTCCCCCTCTCCAGCCAGCACCTCAACCAGACAGCCGGCAAGATTCAACTCTTCCTGCGGATTGGTCTCGAGCCACTGCAGGGCCCAGCCGTCCACTTGGGTAACATCCTTGCCGGCATCATCTTCATCCACGGTTACACGTGCGGAGTTGCGCATCCAGTCTGACACCCTGAGGGAAAGCTCGAGATCCGGAATCTGGAATACACGGGATTGATTCACAGCCAGAGTCTTGAGATGCTTGGCAGGAATTACGTAGGGGTCGGTTTTCTCTCCATTGACGATCTCAGCCACCTCGATGGTGTATTCTGTGTAGCTTTGGGCAAAGTCAGACACCTCTTGCTCGTAGACAGCCATAATTCCCTCCTTGGAATAGTGGTGGGATACAAAACCTGCCACCAGTAGACTGACCATGCTGAAGTGGGCAATAATCACACCGATGTTTTTCCAACCTTTGCGTATGCGCAGAATGCCACCGAGAAAGAGATTCACAAACAGCACCGCACTGACGAGATAGGCGCCCGGCAAAGGGATGAACAACGGCTTACCGTTGATTTTTGGAATCCAGTCCAGATCGGGAACCACATACCATGCTTCCGCATCGTAGTAGCGTTTCTGCACCTCATAGAGCCCCTTGGCAGGTTGCTCCAAAGTGCTCAGCCAAGTCAGGACCAATAACAGCAATAGGCATGTTACTGCCAAACCAAATCCTGAAAGGAAGGCGAACAGTTTTTTTGCCACGGAGGGTGTTGATTGCATGGTCACGATGATAGATTCAGTGCCTGTAAGATATCTTACTTAGACTCGGCTTCCTTAATACGCAGGTTTTTGCAGAATTGTATCAGTCTTTCCTGCTCAGCGAGCACCTCCTGAGCATCACCCGTCATTTTCACCGTAAGCAACTGCTCACCTGCTCCCACGATGACACCTGCGAGCCCTGCGTTCTCACGGGCCGGGCGACCCATACCCCCCTTGAAATCGCCACTTGCTGTAATCAGGACTCCCTGCTGGCCCAATATACTGACACTGCGAAGATCATCCAAACTCTCAAGGGGCTGCTTACCATACTGTTCCAGCCATCTGTTCACATTGGGCAGGATACCACCTCTACTGCGACCCACAAAAACCTCTCCCGCCTCACCAAAGCGGTAATTGAGAATCCTGAACTGGGTGGCTGGGAGCTGCCGCCACTCAGGGGGCATCACTGCAAGCAATGAGCTATGCCCCTCATCGGCAATGGTCAGCCTGCGTTGCTCGGTGACAAGCACCTTGTCTGCCTTGCGGCAAGATGCCATTGGCAATGCAACAATCATACTCAAACTTAACAGCCACAGGCAGTTTGCAGTCATGGTGTCGCAATACTCCCGCATCCAGA
>CAYXEC010000064.1:12230-12614 GCA_964463855.1 uncultured Verrucomicrobiales bacterium
CAGAGCCACGCAAGTGGAATCAACCGCTAAATTCCACGACTTATGGGCTGGAATATCAGCAAAAATCTGTCAAACCACCGGCATGACCTCGCGCGAACGCTTTCTCGCATCCATCCGACGCAAACCCACGGACCGCACCCCGGTCTGGGTGATGCGTCAGGCCGGGCGCTATCTTCCTGAATACCGGGCCCTGAAGGAGAAATACTCGTTTACCGAAATGGTTAAATCCCCGGAAC
Organism: uncultured Verrucomicrobiales bacterium; assembly: GCA_964463855.1. GTDB lineage: Bacteria > Verrucomicrobiota > Verrucomicrobiia > Verrucomicrobiales > Akkermansiaceae > Oceaniferula. The sequence goes on from CAYXEC010000064.1 coordinate 12,467, forward strand.
TTGCCACCGAGGTCACCCTGCAGCCACTCAAACGTTTTCCCCTCGATGCGGCCATTATCTTTTCCGATATCCTCATCATTCCTGAGGCACTCGGCCAGCCCTATCATTTCAAGGAAATTCATACATTGCCATTTTCGTTAGGTGACAT
>CAYXEC010000065.1:0-12403 GCA_964463855.1 uncultured Verrucomicrobiales bacterium
TTTTTGGTGGTGACACTCTCTTTGCCGGCGGCGTTGGCAGGGCTGATTTGCCAGGCGGTGATATGCATCTGCTGATCACCGGGATTACGCAAAAAATGCTGACACTCCCGCCCGCTGCAAGGGTTTACCCGGGACACGGCCCCAGCACGACGATTGAGGCGGAAAAAGCCACCAACCCCTATCTTTGAGGAAAAAACCGGTGCTCATTGGGTCTCATGACACAGGGTTAAAATTTTCCTCACAGGACATCTTGCGTTCACTGGATAAAAGTGCCACTCTTGCGTGGAGCCTGAATTTTCAACTACAGATCCATTGCACCGGTTTTTGTAAAAAATCACTGGTTTTGGTGGCTTTAATGGTTCAACATTCACCCTCCGCAATCACGTCGTATGGGATCCGGGAACAAACCCACCACTCTGCGACCTATCAATTCATCACCCTTCAAAACCCGATAACGCACAACCTACTACTAAGAAAATGGAAGAAACATTCACAGATACAAACTTCATGGCTGATGGTCCTATTGGCGATCCAAACAAATCAAAGTTGGCCGCTGGCGACTTGCGTGCAGCTGTAGCCGATCCGCCCAGCAAAGCCAGGCAGATCGCCCAAGATGCAGGTGTCAAGGCCCAGCAATTCAAACAAGCTGCCACCGAGAAAGCGCAGCAATTCCGTGAATTCGCAGGAGCCAAAGCCAGTGACTTGAAAGAAACCGCCGGAGCCAAGGCCCAGCAATTCAAGCAGGTTGCCACTGAACAAGTCGAGCATGGACGCGCCAAGGCGCGTGAGGCTCACGCTGATGCCGAGGCATATGTTCGTGAGCACCCCACCAAGTCCGTCCTCACAGCCTTGGGTATTGGCATTGTCATCGGCCTGATCATCCGCCGTTAAAGCAAGGTCACAGACATCTTGTCTTGTTGAGGTTTCACTGCCTCGACAAACTGGTGTTGCACCCGGATAATGTTTCCGGCGGGACCGAGTATTCTTATGGCCAGCCACTATTGGCTCTGAGAGCAATTGTACGGGCACTGCATGCTTTCCGGGCTCCCGAACGGCAAGCGACATTCACTTGACCAAACTTATCGAGTATTTCAAATCACCATGGATCCTGATTCCGTCAATCAACATTCCGAATTCAGCCAAGGCGATTCTCCAGAGCACATGACCAGTGCTGTGGCGAGATTCCTCGCTGCGCGTCTCGAGCTGGCATCTATCGAGGCCAGGGAGGCTGCATCCCATGCTGGCAAGAAAGCCGCGTATGGTGTGGCACTGGCAATATCAGCCTTCTTTGTCTGGAGTTTGCTGCTGAGCGGGATCACGGGAATACTTGCACCCATTGCAGACCGCTGGTTGGGCGACAAAGTAGACTGGCTGCCGGGCTGGGCTGCGGTAGTGATCACACTTGCCCTCATTCACGGCATCCTGGCTCTCATATGCCTCCTCAAGCTAAAAAAGCGACCCACAACACCTTTGTTTGAGCTCTCACGCAAAGAGATTGAAAACGACAAGCTATGGCTCAAAAAAAACAAATAGCCGAATCAAGTGCGCGCAAACGTGAGTTAGTCGCCCAGCTGGCCTCTGCCAGACAATCCATCGCGCACAGCAAGGAGGTGCTCAAGGACAAGCTCAAACCGGGCAAACTGGCGCGTAACATTTTCACTCGCAGGCCCAAAACGATATTTGCAGGCTCTGTTCTGACAAGTCTGGTTGCAACACTCCTTATCAAACGCCCCAAAAAGCCCAAGAGGACCTCTGCGCAAAAAACCAACAAACAAATACTGCTTACATGGCTGCTTTCGCTCCTCAAGCCTGTGGCCAAAGTATGGCTCATCAATCTCGCAAAACAGCTTGCCGAGAATAGATTGGCCCAGACACCCAGACCGCAGAAACCCCGCGACGGCGCAGCCCCGCAAGAGCAATTTTTTGTTCAGCGCTAGCCGAAATACTCCACCGCTCCAGTCATGCGTCACTGTGCCTGCACCCCAAAGCAGACTTATGATCCGGGCCTAAATTGTCCCGGCTTTCCTCTTTACTCATCACGGCAGTCTCAGTCAGTATCCAGCCAATGAGGCGTATCGGTTATTGCATTGTCCATCTATCTTGCTTGGCCGTAACAGCTCTTCCTGTCTCCGGACAAAATAACTCACAGGGTTCCAATCTGGCTGGTGAGGATGATCTACTGGGGGCAAAATTTGCCCAAATGCCCGAGATGCCAGAGCGGCTCCGGATCTCTCACAATGGAAGTATCAATTACGAAGCGGACAATAAGACAGTTGTCTACGACGGGGATGTTCTTGTCAAAGCTGACAATGGTATCACCCTCAAAGCTGGCCGTGTGGTCTACAACGGAGGGGACGAGACCGCTGTCCTGAGCAGGTATGTCTCCGTGAGGCAGAAATCCACCACTCTTCAAAACGGAAAAATCATTCCCGGCATTCAACTTTTTGCCGAGAAAGTCCTACTCAATGCAAAGGAAACCACCATCACCCTGAGTAACAATGTCAGCATCTACCAAGGATCCTCCATTCATCACGGAGATCGTGCCACCTACAACTATGGGACTGGTCAGCTTGATACCGAGGGGCTCGCGAGTGGCCATGACTACATCCTGATGGAATCGAATCGTTTCCGGATGATGAACCACAAAGGCAAGAAGGTCTTCATTGGAGAAAATGCCGGCATCACCACTCATGATGTAGCCAACCCTAACTACTGGATCCGTGCAGACAAAACATCGATCTATCCGGGCGATCGCGTGATCTTTAACAACCTGCGCCTCTATGCGGGAAACACCCCGGTGCTGTGGCTGCCCTATCTCTCCCAGCCACTCGATGCGAACCTTGGCTACCTCTTTATCCCCGGCGCACGCTCGAATTGGGGGTTTTACCTCCTTAACCGCTATGGCATCATGCTCGGTGGTGAAGTCGACGAGCTCACGGGTGAGCGCGATGGTGCGTGGCTAAGATCCCAGTGGCATGCGAACCTCATGAGCCGGCGTGGCGTTGGCCTGGGACTTGACCTCCTCGATACCCGTGTCGGCAATGAGGACAATCTCAGTGGGCTCAAGCTTTTCTATCTGGAGGATATGGACCCATCGATCAGAAGAACCTCGGAAAGCCGGGATTCAGTTGACCCCAGCCGCTGGAAACTGGAACTCAAGCATCGCATTGAGCTTCAGGCACAAGATCAAAACCAAACTTATCTGAATTTTGATATCACCGCCCTGAGCGATCGGTTTTTACTCGAGGATTTTGAACAGGAAACCTTTAAAACCAATCCAAGCCCGGACAATGTCGCGGGCATTTTTCATCGCAATCCCACGTCACTTACAGGTCTCTACGCGCGGATGCATTTGAATGACTTTTACCAGCAGGACACGCGCTTGCCTGAGCTTTTCTTTGACCAGATCAAAAGGCCCATCTTTGGATCCCCCGTATTGCACGAGGGCAACACCAGCCTCGGCATCTATGATGAGCGCCTGGCTGATTACCGGATTGACAATCTTGAAGCAGAGGCCGCATCCCCGGGCGTGGATGGCGCGCGGCTTGCTGAAATTAACCAGCTTCTTGCTGAGCGTGGATATACCCGGCTACACACCTGGCATGAGTTTAGCCTTCCACTCACCCCGGGCGGGAAAGTCGCCATAACCCCAAGAGCAGGAGTTGGATACACCAGATACACCGACATCGATAATGGCACCAACTCATTTGGCCGCACTCACATGTCAGCGGGTGTCGACACCTCGGTCAAGTTTTCCAAATTATACCCGGGAGCCGTGAACGAAACCTGGGGGCTCAACAGCATTCTGCATGTGCTTCAGCCCTATGCGAATTTTTCCCAACTATCCACTGACTCTTTAGAGGGCTCCTTCAGGGGTGTTGAAACACTGACCCCGTCCACCCGGCCCAGGCCTCTGGATGTGGGCCGGTTCACCGCAACGGACAGCCTGATGGACTGGTCGATCATCCGCCTTGGGGCGCGCAACCGTCTTTTAACCAAGCGCGATGGGAGTTCACATGAATGGCTTGCCATGGATACTTATCTGGACTTCTTCATGAATGATCCGGAATTTGACCGTGATATCTCCAATCTGTACAATGACATCATCTGGCAGCCGCTCCCATGGATGAGGCTCAATATTGAGACCCAGTTCCCCGTCGCTGCAGGGGGCTCGGAATTCCGTGAGTGGGCCAGCCACATCACCTTCATGCCCCATGAGGCTGTCGAGTTGGGCTTTGGGTATCGCCAGCTCGATAACCACCCTATTCTCATTGACTCCAACCGCATAGACTTCCGCGCATACGCGCGGATCACCGAATCCTGGGGAGTTGGATCGTACCAGCGTTGGGAGCTCGATGACAACACTCTTGAAGTACAGCAATACAATATCTACCGGGATTTTGAGAGCTGGGTTGCTTCCGTCGGACTCCATATCCGGGATAACCGTGATGCCCCAGAGGAATTTGGCATCATGCTTAATTTTACGCTCAAGGAATTCCCCTCCGTTCGCCTACCCCTCTCAGTTGACAATGAGTAAGCCGATCTTTACATCACATGTTGAGGCCAACATCTTGATAAATACCAAATTCAAACAAAAAATATGACAGCTGACGAACTAATCACGAGTTTAGAATGGCGCTACGCGACCAAGGAATTTGACACCGGGAAAAAAATCGCGCCTGATACTTGGGATGCTTTGGAGCAAAGCATGGTACTCACCCCATCATCTTTTGGCCTGCAACCATGGCACTTTATCACCATTACTTGCCAGAAAACAAAAATCGAGCTGCTCGAACACTCATGGCATCAGCGTCAGGTTACGGATTGCTCACATCTCGTTGTGTTATGCGCCCGCGACGGCCTAGACGAGGGCGACATGGAAAAGTGGCTCGACAGACTGGCTGACGTAAGGGGCGTCGCCCGGGAAAGCCTGGATGGGTATGCCGGTATGATGGGCGGATTTTTCAGCACTATGGATTACAGCCGAAGACTCGCCTGGGCCAAAAACCAGGTATACATAGCACTGGGCCAACTCATGGCAAGTGCAGCAGTACTCGGTATCGACGCATGCCCGATGGAGGGAATCATCCCTGCTGAGTATGACCGTATTCTCGGGTTGGAGAACTCTGGCTTCACCACCACAGTTGCCTGTGCTCTGGGGTACCGATCGAGTGATGATAATTACGCAGAATTGCCCAAGGTGCGTTACGAAGCTCGGGATATGCTGAGAACCATTTCCTGATTCGGACGAATCTTCGTCCCCTTGCCTTTATTTCAAGCATTATCTGGCAACCTCTTCTGGGGGCTGCCTGCCTCCTCCATTTTAGCACGATAACGCTGGACAATGAAATGCAGTAAGTCGTGGGCTATCTGCTTGTTTCTATCCTGATAGCTCACTTTCACCAAGTAATCCTCCATCGTAACATTAAACTTCTCCCTGATGCGTTTCTTTGCAGCTTCTGCATCACCAGACCCCCAGACCTCTACTAGATTCATTTCACTGATCACTGCATCGAGGATTGCATCAGCGAGCACAAACTCCTTGAACATCTCCAGCTTGAAACCATCGGGTGCTCTCCCCAAGGTGCCCTCATATCTGAACTCCTGATTCTGCCTGACTTGATATTTTACATATCCCTTGTATGCGAGGAAAAGCCCCGCGGTGCCCAAGAGGGCCGTTAAAAACGCGGCTAGTAGAATTTTCGAGCTTCGCTTCACGGACACAGGATACTTTGATATTGGTATCGTGCCAAGCAGATTGACTTCAGCATTTGCAGACGGTGCGCTGGAAAAATGACCGCCACAGACAACCCGTATGCCCTCACACTTGGATGATGTCTTTTCGCTCTTTTCGAATTGCGTGAATGTAATTTGTCGGCATGCTCTGCGGCATTGAGCAAAACACCAGTCAGCCCATCACCTGATGATTTCTGCGATCTCGCAGAAAAAGGCAACGTCGTGCCGGTCTACGCCCAGCTGGCAGCGGATTTTGAAACCCCTCTCTCAGCCTACCTCAAAATAAGCGGTCATGGTGAAGCCTTCCTCTTTGAAAGTGCTGAAAGCTCCGGAGAGAGCGGGCGCTACTCGATTTTGGGCAGCAACCCCCGTGCTATCATCAAGGCAGAAGGCTCGGAAATCACCTATCAAGAGAATACCGGGAAACGCACCCAACGGACCTGGACGGCAAAAAAAGATGTGCTCGCGGAGTTAGAGCAGATTATGGGGCAATACAAGCCTGCCCCCCATGGAGACGCTCCACCCTTTTATGGAGGAGCAGTGGGTTATCTCTCTTACGATGCCGTGCGCCAATTTGAACCCAGTATCGGGCCGGCTGCAAAAGATGAGTTAGGGCTTCCCGATGCCCTGTTCATTATTGCTGACACGCTGCTGATCTTTGACCATCGCTTACGCAGATTACTCGTCGTGGCCAATGCCTTCATCGAAGAGCATACCAGTGTGCAGGAAGCATATCAAGACGCACACACCCGGGTTGAGAAACTCATCGAGATACTCAATACCGAGCTCCACGTAGCGCCTCTCAACGGACTGGCTGAATTTGAAACACCGGAGGCGAGCAGCAACACCACGCAAAAGGAATACGAGCAAATGGTGCTCAAGGCCAAAGAGTATATCGCTGCAGGCGATGCCTTCCAGATCGTTCCCAGCCAGCGCTTTGAAACGGATTTCTCCGGAAGCCCGGTAAACCTCTATCGAGCTCTGCGACACATCAACCCCTCCCCCTATATGTTTATTCTGGAGCTGGATGGCTTTGCTCTCGTAGGCAGCTCCCCGGAGGTCCACGTTCGTGCCATCAATGGGCGCATTGATATTCGCCCGATTGCAGGGACCCGCTGGAGGGGAAAAACCCAGGAGGAAGATGATTCCCTGGCTGCCGATCTTTTAGCAGACGAAAAAGAATGTGCAGAGCACCTCATGCTTGTTGACCTGGCACGCAATGACGTCGGCCGCATCTCCAAGCACGGCAGTGTTAGCGTGGATGATTTCATGATTGTGGAGCGCTACAGCCATGTGATGCACATTGTATCCAATGTTCATGGCGAGCTTGATAACGACCACTCATCCTATGATGTTTTACGCGCCACCTTTCCAGCAGGCACGGTGAGTGGGGCTCCAAAAATCCGCGCCATGCAAATCATCAATGAGCTTGAAAAGAGCAAACGCTGCACTTACTCCGGGGCCGTTGGTTATTTTGCTTGGAACGGCAACCACGACTCCTGCATCACCCTGCGCACCTGCCTACTCAAGGACGGCAAAGCCTATGTGCAAGCGGGAGCCGGTGTTGTCGCCGACAGTGATCCCACCTACGAATATCAGGAAACCGTCAACAAATCCATGGCCATGATCCGCGCCATTGGCCTGGCCAAAACCATCGGCCCGGCATAATCATTCACTCTTTCTCATTCCAAATTCCCCATGCTGCTCGTCATCGACAACTACGACTCCTTCACCTACAACCTCGTTCAATACTTTGGTGAGCTTGGTGCGGAAATGAAAGTGGTCCGCAATGATGCCATGAGTATTGATGAGATTGGAGATCTGGCTCCTGAGCGCATCTGCATCTCTCCGGGTCCGTGCACACCGAACGAGGCGGGTATTAGCTGTGATGTTATCCGGGAATTTGGAAAAGACATTCCCATCCTTGGCGTCTGCCTGGGCCACCAGTCCATCGGCCAGGTTTTCGGCGGGGAAGTTGTGCGAGCTGACCGCCTCATGCATGGCAAGACATCGCAGGTATTCCATACGGGAAAAAGTGTTTTCGAGGGACTACCAAGCCCTATTACTGCGACTCGCTACCACTCCCTCATCGTCAAGCGTGACAGCTTGCCCGACTGCCTGGAAATCACCGCGGAAACTGAAAACGGCACGATCATGGGCCTCATGCATAAGGAATTTCCTGTCCATGGTGTCCAGTTCCACCCGGAATCCATACTCACTGAGGACGGCATGAAAATGCTGGGGAATTTTCTATCCAATACCTAGTGGAGACATAGAAATAGGATCTTCATGTGAAACTCGATACCATTCTTTCCTCCCTCCCTGATTCCAAACTCAGGCATGACGGCGGGTGGCTATTTTCCCCCGAGCCTCTCCCATTGGGTAAAAAAACTGCCAAGACACTTACCCAGCTTGGCCATCCGCTTGCACAATTTCAGCGCGCCTCGGATTCCATTTACCAGCGTAGCGCCACCGGCAAATTACCATCTTGGATCCATGGCTTGCTCGATGCCGGCAAGCCGGAATGGATGATTCAGAACCAGCGACGCCCTGCCCTGCGCCATGTTATGCCCAGGGTCATCCGCCCGGATCTTATTGTCACAGGTAACGAGCAGCAAACCGGCTTCGCGCTCACCGAGCTCGATTCCGTGCCAGGAGGCATGGGTATCACTCTCTGGTTGTCACAATTCTACACAGATCATGGTTTTGATATTCTGGGGGGGGGCAATGGTATTCGTGATGGTTTTCAGGGCTTGTTTCCCGATGAGAGCGGGCGAATCCTGGTCAGCGACGAGTCAGCGGACTATCGACCCGAAATGGAATGGCTCGCCGGGCAATGCGGCAGCATTGTGACCCAGAGAGCCGAGAACGACAATGGTGATGATTCCACAGCCTACCGCTTCTTTGAATGGTTCGACTGGAAGAACATCCCCGCCGCAAAGCAACTCGCTAACTCCAACCAGCTCACGGCACCCTGTAAGCCACACCTCGAGGAAAAACTCTGGCTTGCCCTGCTGTGGTCACCTTCGCTGCGCGGCATCTGGGAAAAGGAGCTCCGTGGCGGTCACCTGCGCCGGCTTCGCGAGCTTGTCCCCTTCGGCTGGGTGGTCGATCCGACGCCGCTGCCCCCACAGGGTGCCCTGCCCCGACTTGGTGTGCACTCATGGGAGGAGGTTGCTAATTTCAGCCAGAAAGAACGCCGTCTGGTGCTCAAGATCAGTGGTTTTTCTGAGCTCGCCTGGGGTTCTCGCGGCGTCTATATCGGCCATGATCTCTCCTGCAGCGAGTGGCAAGAGCGGATCCACGAAGCCACCGAGGCATATGGCTCCCAACCACGGATGATGCAGGAGTATCACTCTGGCAAAATCATCGAACACCCCTATTTTGACCCCGAAACCGGTGAACGACGCATCATGCGTGGCCGTGCACGCCTGTGCCCCTACTTTTTCATAGATGCAAAGGGTAAAACAAGCTTCGGAGGATGCCTCGCCACCATCGTCCCCGCCGATAAAAAGAAAATTCACGGTATGAAGGACGGCATCATGGTGCCCTGCTGCGTTTCTGCCGATGATTTCGCATTCTAGCAACACCCTGCACAAGGGCGCAGCTCCAGATCCAAGCATCCTGATTTTTACCATTGAGGCTAAGAATTACCTTGTCAAAACAGGACACATCCCCTACCAACCCGCCAACCTTCGGCACGCCGCTTGCTCAACTACGGGAAATTGAAGGACTTATCTAAAAATCGCGGCGGATTTCCCAACCCACCAGAGCCATTCTGATTCAAGGATGGACACCGAACAATACAATGGTCAACGAACTCATTAACGAAATGGTCGACGCTGGAGTCCACTACGGACACCAGACGCGCAAATGGAACCCAAAAATGAAGCCCTACCTGATGAAGGACAAGGGCGGCATTTATATTATCAACCTCGAGGAGACGGTTAAATGCCTCGACAAAGCCTCCCACTTTCTTGGAGAGCTTTCCGCCAAGGGACAGAAGATCCTCTTTGTAGGCTGCAAACGCCAGGCCCAGGATGCGGTGGCTGAAGCTGCACAGGCCATTGGTCAGTATTATGTCAATCACCGCTGGTTGGGCGGCACCCTCACCAACCTTGCCACCATCCGCCGCTCTGTGGAACGCCTCAAGTACCTTGAGGACATTCAGAAATCCCCGGATTTCAAGAAGATGTCCAAAAAAGAGCTCTCCGCCCTCGGACGTGAGCGTGAAAAACTTCTCCGCAACCTTCGCGGCATCCGTGACATGGACAAGCTTCCTGCGGCCATGGTCATCGTTGACTCCGCTCGTGAGACCATCGCTGTGGCCGAGGCCCGCCGCCTCAACATCCCTGTGATCGCGATCGTTGATACCAATGCCGATCCCACCGCAGTAGACTATCCCATACCCGGAAACGATGACGCAACCCGTTCCATCCGTCTCCTTCTTCAGAACCTGGTCGACTCCATTGTCGTTGCCAAGGACTGATCACCCGCCTCAATAACAAACAACCACCATTCAACATCATGGCAATTACCGCATCTGCTGTTCAAGAGCTCCGCAAGATCACCAACGCCGGCATGATGGCTTGTAAAAAAGCCCTCACCGAGACCGACGGTGACATGGATGCTGCCGTCAAACTCCTCCGTGAAAAGGGCATCGTGAAGTCAGCTGGTCGCTCAGACCGCGAGACTTCTGAAGGCCTGATCGCCGCCCATGTCTCCGATAGCGGCGACAGTGGCCTGCTTGCTGAGGTCAACTGCGAGACCGACTTCGTCGCCAAAAACGAGGGCTTTGGAGCCTTTGTCTCTGATATCACCAAGACGATTGCTGAATCTGATGCCGCGGATGCTGAGGCAGCCGCTGCACTTCCCTACGGGGATGGCACGATCCAGGACGCTCTCGGTGCCAAGTTTTCCGAGCTTGGAGAGGTCATCAAAGTGAAGCGTATCACACGCTACAACGCTGAAGGAAACGGCGCAGTCTCGAGCTATATCCATATGGGAGGAAAAGTGGGTGTTCTGCTTGAGCTCAGTGCTGAAAAAGCCGAGACCAAGGAGAGTGCCACCTTCAAAGAGCTTTCCCGTGACATCTGCCTGCACATCGCCGCCCTCAATCCGGCTGGATTGACCCGCGACGATATCGATGCCTCCACCATCGAGGAGGAAAACGAAATCAACCGCAAGCAACTTGAGGCCGAGGGCAAGCCTGCTGAGATCATCGACAAGATTCTCATCGGTAAGATCAACAAGTATTTTGCCGAGTCATGCCTCATTGACCAGGCCTTCGTCAAGGACGACAAAGTCAGCGTCAAGCAGCACATCGCGGCTCAGAGCAAGGAGCTTGGTGACAACATCAGCATTGTTCGTTTCGCCCGCTTCAATGTCGGTGCATAAGTGCACTGATCAAACTCTTCAAAAACCCATCCTGCATGTTGCGGGGTGGGTTTTTTCTTTAGCCGACAAAAAACTACTCAGCGGCCTTGGCTAGCCAGGCTCCAACCGAGGCCTCACCACTGAGAAAACCGAGGGAAACCAGAAACCTGTCCACTTCACTCATTGTTTTAATGAAATACTCGCTCTTTGCAGAAAGGGTCCAGAGATTGAAAAACCCGTGCTTTTGACCCTCATAGATGAAGGTCTCACAGCGGTTTCCTTGCTCCTCCATGAGCCGCTGGTATTGCTGGGCGGTGGCTACGGGAATAGCCGCGTCTTCCGATCCCAGAAACACGATAGTGGGTGGTGCTTTTTTACCGAGGTTATGCATTGGTGAAATTTGTCGCCAGTATTCTTTGACCCGGTCGTGGCCGTATCCCTTCGGCCCGTTGTCGTAGACCGGATTAAAAAGCACCAGGGCATTGCCGACGGGGGAAATCGCCAAATCATCTTGCGGGCCATCAAACCCAACAACTGTGGCCGTCGCCGCGGCCACATGCCCGCCCGCGGATCCTCCGCCCACTGCCAGTTTAACAGGATCAATCCCGAGCTCAGCGGCATGCTTGCGGATATGGCGCACAGCGGATTTCCCATCCTCGACACAGCTTGATGGTTCCACCTTGTGGCTTTTCTTCGTGCGGTAGCTGGCACTGATGGCCACCATGCCACGCGATGCCAGGTAAGCGGCCTGGGCATAGAACTGGCTGGGTTTGCCACCGACCCAACCACCGCCGAAAAAGAAGACTATCGCGGGTCGCTTATCGCCCTGCTTGAAATCACCGGGATAAAATACATCCAGGGTCAGAGGCCGATCCGGGAAATTGGGATCCACTTTGTAGGTGACTTTTTTGTCAGGTTCTAAAGCGGGCTTGACCGCGTACGCATTACCGACAAAAAAACAAACCAAAAGAATGCAGAGGAGCAATGTAAACTTGTGATCTTTGTGAGCGATTGTCATGTGACTACATAGAGGTGCAAGGCACCACAGAGATCCCATCATGCCCCTGGGCGGACCCTGAGTCCATTAGTAATAAGGCCTGAGCATCAGGTAACAAACCGGCCCCGTCACAGCAACATAGAGCCAGAGGGGAAACACCCAGCGCGCCATCCGGCGGTGACGCTCATAATGGTTGGTGTAGGCCAGTGAAAGCGTGATCAGGATGAACGGCAGGCTCACCGCAGCAAGGATAATATGGCTGGCCAAAATCAAGAGGTAAACCGTCCTGATGAT
>CAYXEC010000066.1:0-4104 GCA_964463855.1 uncultured Verrucomicrobiales bacterium
CATATTGCCCGACAAATTTTTGATCCAGGAGAATGGGCGGGCCATCCGGGTCGCCGATGCCCTGAACATACAGGTAAAAGGTGGATCCATATTGCCCGACTTCCATCAAAGCTGTATGGGTGCCCGAGGAACTTTTGTTTTCAGTGAGTAGTTCTGAATCCTCGATGTAAACATCGGTTGATAGTCCTTCCTCCCCGCTGGCACCCTCCTGGACCTGCTTGATGTAGAAAGTAACTGCTGCCTGACTGGCAGTCATGCTCGTCAATAGTATCCCTAGCACTATTGATGCTGGTTTGATTTTTTTTGGTGTATTCATGTTTCTGGGTTTTTTGTGGTTTTGGGTTTTTTAGGGAGGGGTGATACTACTCATGGTTGAGTTTGGGAGGGTGAGCCCTCCTTGTCTTTGAAGGGGCGCACTGAGATTGGGTTTTGACGGTAGGTGGCTATCACAGTGCGGTGAATTTTCGCGAACTCCTCAAGCTTGCTTTCCGGTATCGGCTTTTCTCCCTTGGCTTGCTCCAGCGTGACTTCAAAAGTGAGAAGCCAGTCACGGTTCTTCGCGAGGAAGTCTGGCCAGAATCTGAATTTGCCTGATGGGAGTTCAACGACTCGTGATTGATTTTTTGCTGGTTGGTAGATGATGCTACGCAGTGGTACAACAGTGTGGGTGTCCCGGCTCACAAGAATATGGGCGTTGTTGTATACGTGAGGCAGCTTGGGTTTGGAACTGCTTTGTTTTTCTTGTTCCGCAGCCACTTGAGCGTGCATGGCAGTCACACATATCAGCTTAATGAGCAAGACCCACAGGGGACTCAAAGCGCGGTTACGGTGCATTGCCATAGTATTCGTTTTCACGGGCTTGTGATGGAACAGTATCGTAACAAAGGTGAGGGTAGCAGGTCCAAGTTGTCACAATACTTTAGCCAGCATATTTTGACCCCTAGTTGGATTTTTTCGTCTGTGTGTTTCCAGCGTTGTCAGCCTCGCTCTGAGCACCTGAAATAGTTCCGCTCACATCGGTTACCGAAGTTTCGGTTTTGACACTGATCAGGGCAGACCAGTCGATATTGGGTTTCTCATCCGTGTTGGCGTAGGAAGGTGCGGTCAGGCTTCCTGATGCTTCGGGAGCACACTCAATGTATTCAACGCAGAGTGCGATGGCGCCGAACGCAGAAGCGGCGTGCTGGAAATCAAAGAGCAGATTGATATCGCCATGGAGTGTGACGTCCATTGGGATTTCACCTTCTTCGACTTCCTTGCGCTCAAGGGGAATGACAATGTCTGCGACGTGTTGCCCGTTGTTGGAGAGAACAATCATATTTCCGGGGCTACTGGCATCCATGGTTTTGAGACAGTAGTTGATCTTGGTGATTTTATAGCTGTGCATCTCACCCACAGCAAAGGTGTGCTGGGCATGACTTGCGTGCTGAATTTGTGAGCCTGCTCCTGGAACGACGATCATGCATCCTCTGCCTGCGTGTGCAGCAGTGATACCAATCGCCATGGCGGCTAGTATGATGTATTTCATTCTTTTCATGTTGTTGGTGGTGTTGGTGTTGGTGTTGGTTTGTTGGTGGTTTTGTTTTGTGTGGAGGATGTGTGTGGAAAATTAGTTTGAAATCGATGGGCTGCCGGAAGGGGAAGGATTCTTGTTGGTTTGGCTGGCCTTGCCGCCTTGCCATTGGTTCCATGGCCCTTGAGGTACCTGGAGGGGTTCTACGAATTTCCATGAGATTCGGTAGCCGCTGCGAATACCGAGGAAATCACGAACTGCCGGGCTTACCTCAATACCCACGTTGCCGTGAGGGCTGGTCTTCGGGTTTTGACCATTGAATACATACTGCCAGTCATCGGTGTGGTAGGGGCCGCAATCTTCCCACTGGGCGTAACAGACCTTGCCCCGGTAGTGAATGGCGAGCCAGGTGCCCTTGCAGGCGGATGACCATGCCCCCTTGTAGGCTTTCCAATACCATGGAATGATTTTTTCGGGTTGTGCACCGGGATCTTCCTGAGGCTCCAGATCGTCATAGGGGAGGGCGATGTAAAAGGGATTCATGCGGGGGCTGAATCCGGCCGGTTTGTATCCACTGCGATCGGAAGGATCGTCCACTCCACCGTAATTGAGCTGCCAATTGGGATCCCACGCGCTTGATTCATTGGATGTGGGGTTGCGTTCGCTGACTTTTTCCCCCACCCAAAATACCGTGGCTGTAATACCCCTGCGCCATGGTTGGCTGCTATCGGACCAGGGAGCGGGCTCCTCAAGGACAATTCTTGCCTTGGGGGGTGCCTGGAACGGGCAAAGAATTCCGGGAATCGAATCACGCCTCTGGGCGACATAGTCCGCATGCATTTGCTGGACGCGCGCTTCGAATGTCATCTCGCTCTCGAGAGTGACATAGCCGGCCTGGGCTTCCGTCAGGAGGAAGCTCATGATGACTGCCGCTACGATGCAGGTAAGGCGCATGTTCTGTGGTGTAAGGGTGATTTGCCAAAACTGCGAGCTGACCGCTTTCTCAAGGCAATGAGCTGATGTCAGGGTTGCAATTTCGGCAGAAGTTTGAGAACCAGGCATGGGAAGCTTGCAAACTACACATAAGGCCTAACTATCAAATACTTCTAAGACATCTAATTATCCTAAATTTCCCCGCTACTTCAAGGTTTTTTTTAGGATTATCGGGCTGTTTGAAACCTTGTTTTTTTAAAAAAATACCGCTTTTTTGCGCGTGCAAGTGATAATTGTCAAAATAAATGCTTCTCGTGAGCCAAAATAGAGTTCAAGCATCGACAAACAGTCTTCGCGGCAAGTCCGTGAGCATGTAGCGCCAGGGGTGCGCACCAGGGGAAAAATAAATCAAGTGCCAATGAGCTCAGCTGGCTCAGACATTGAATCGGAATTCGATGACATCGCCATCCTTGACCTCGTAATCCTTGCCCTCGATGCGGAGCTT
Source organism: uncultured Verrucomicrobiales bacterium (assembly GCA_964463855.1). GTDB lineage: Bacteria > Verrucomicrobiota > Verrucomicrobiia > Verrucomicrobiales > Akkermansiaceae > Oceaniferula. The sequence goes on from CAYXEC010000066.1 coordinate 2,952, forward strand.
GCCTGCATCCCGGGCAGCCGACTTGGAGCCGGCTGTGATAAGGTGTTCAAAGGCAACTACTTCAGCAGCAATGAAACCTCTCTCGAAGTCTCCGTGGATGACACCCGCGGCAGCTGGGGCCTTGTCTCCCTGGCGGATGGTCCATGCCCGGGTCTCTTTCTCCCCACTGGTGAGGTAAGTGCGCAATCCCAGTAGCCCGTAAACGGCACGGATAAGCATCGATACACCGGAGTCCGTGACCCCCATATCGGCCAGGAATTCTGCGGCCTCTTCGGGATCGAGGTCGACGAGTTCATCTTCAATGCGGGCAGAAATGACAATCGCCTCTGCGTTGTGTGAAGCCGCGGCGTACTCGCGGACCTTGGCCACCATGGGGTGTGCGTCCGGGTCGCGCTGGGCATCGACTAGCTCGTCCTCGCCCACATTGCAGGCGAAAATCGTACGTTTTGAGGAAAGCAGGAAAAACTCACGCAGCGTAAGCTTCTCATCGTCAGTTATTTCGATTGTTAGCGCTGGTTTGCCCGCGTCAAGGTGAGGGAGAAGTTTTTCGATGAGCTGGAGCTCCTTGGCCGCCTCCTTGTCACCACCCCTGGCTTTTTTGGTGCGTGATTCCTTGCGCTTTTCAAGCGCTGCCATGTCCGCGAGAATGAGCTCGGAGTTGATAATTTCAATATCACGGATCGGATCCACACTGCCGAGCTCATGAATGATGTCGTCGTTCTCGAAGCAGCGTACAACCTGCACAATGGCATCAACCTCGCGGATGTTGGCCAGAAACTTATTACCCAGACCGGCTCCTTCCGAGGCGCCCTCAACCAGGCCGGCAATATCGACAAACTCGATGGCGGCAGGGATGATTTTCTGGCTCTTGTTGATTTTGCCAAGCTCATCAAGCCTCTCGTCGGGTACGGTCACCACGCCGACGTTGGGGTCGATGGTGCAAAACGGGTAGTTGGCGGCCTCCGCGTTGCGAGTACGCGTGACCGCATTGAAGAGTGTGGATTTGCCAACGTTGGGTAGACCTACAATTCCTGCCTTGAGCATGGGGCGGGAAGCTAGGGGGAAAACGCACAATTGCAATCCGTATGTTTTGAAAAATTTGAGTGCGCTTGGTGTGCTTATGCCTTGACCTCAGGCTTGATCGCGGTTTGGT